>CALROS020000179.1:0-4640 GCA_943369855.1 Chitinophaga pinensis
CGTCCTCCCGTTGCGTTCATCGGCTATACCATTCAGATCATCTGTCTCGCTATCGTGTGGGCCGCTCCCGGTACGGACTGGATCATTGTCGCATTCGTCGCGAATTCGTTCGCCATCAGCATGGTGCACTCGATGCTGTCCGGTACTGCATCCATGGACTTCGGCGGACAAAAAGCAGCAGCGTCCGCAACAGGACTCTTCGACGGTATGCAGTACATCGGCGGTGCCGCAGTCGGGTCCGGCATGGGATGGATGTTGGAAACATTCGGCTGGGGAACATGGGGTCCGAGCATGATCGGTTTCGCCGTGATCGGCGCGATCCTGATGCTGAAATTGTGGAATGTCGTACCGAAATCAGTAAAAGTAGTTCATTGAAATATCGTACAATCGTCTCGCAAAGACGTGAAGTTGCAAAACGTTCAATTGGAAATATCTTCCGCGCCTTTGCGACCAGCCCCTTTGGGGCTTTGCGAGAGAACATGTTTAAATTTCTCTCATTGATTATTTTTTGTGAAGGGACTCTGCAGTGATGCGGGGGTTGTAAAAGGCAGCATATGTGGAAAACAACTGAAGGCAGCACCGGAAGGCTTATTCAGCTTTCGATAGGTTACTTTTTCTTTTATGTGATCACAGGTGTTACGGTAAAGTATTTCACGGGAAGTTCGGATGCAGGATTTCCCGGAATGAATCAGGTGGAATACCTCGTTTACAGCACCATCGGCGGAAATGCGATCGCATTATCGGTAGCGCTGGGACTCCGATGGTATCACATCAAATCGAATAAACTCATCACGGTCCTGGGGATCACCTTTCCTCAGGAGATCCTCTATATTATTCCCTCGGGCATTTGCACTGCGGTCGTCATTCCGACCACGACCATGATGTATCTTCTTCCGATCTCCGTGATGGTCGCGATGGTGATCATGCGGGCGAGTATCATCATCATCAGCCGGCTGGTGGATGAAGTGCAGATCCGAAAAGGGATCCTGAAGAAAAGTGTCTACGCCGAAGAGAATTATGCGGTGGTCTTTGCGCTTATTGCCGCAGCGATGAATCTCATCTGGGTCGCACCTGGGGATTTCGATTTTGTCCATTCTTTTGCGGCGGTCTCCATCCTCAGCAGTTACATTATCGTCTACGCCATCCGCATCTACATCATGAACTATTATAAGAATACGCGTGCGAAAGGTGTAGCGCTGGATAATAACGGATTCTTTGCCATCGAACAGATCACCGCGACCATCGCCATGGTCTTTGCGGGATATGTTCTGTTCAATTCCACGAACTGGTTCCAGACAACGAACGAACAACTCATCATCTTCCGCCAGTCCATCGCAACTCCTCATCCGCAGTGGGGATGGGGCGTGCTCGCAGGGACGGCATTCGGAATGGTCGCATTCTTCTCGGTGTTCATCTTCATGTTCAAGGGGAGAACGGCAACATTTGCGGGACTCGTCAATCGTCTGACGTCACTGGTAGCAGGAACAGCGGCAACGCTCGTTTCGTATTTCCTCTTCCAGGGAAAATTTCCGAAGATGCAGGACTGGATCTCGCTCGGCTTCATCTTCATCGCGGTCTGGTTCCTTTCCCGCGCAGAGAAGAAGCGGACGCATGAGCTGGCGCAGGCCAAAGAGCTTTAAAATTAAAAGACCTCCCAGGTTTTTAAAACCTGGGAGGTCTACTCATTAGAACTTACTTCTTGATCTCCCACAGTTTCTTCGTTGCTCTCTCCAGTTCCGCTTCGATCAGTTTCACATCGTGCGTCTTCTCCGGCATGTTCTCGAATACGACGTACGGGATCTTGTGGCCGCGTACCTCGATATGCGTAGGATGGGTCTTTTCGATCTTTTCCCAATCGTTCTCTTTATAATAGAACTCCATCTTCTCATCCGGCAGAGAGTGGTGCAGAATTGAATCTTCCTGTCCCGGACGTGCGCGTTTTCTGTTCTTGCGGACCGATTCTTCGTACGGCACTTTAATATAGAGCAGCGACGCTTTGCTCAGCATCTCGTCCGAAAGGAACGACAGTGCGTTGTGAATGGCATTCTCTCCGCCGCGGGCGAATTCCACTAAGGTGGTCATTTTCGCGTGGTATTCGGAATCTTTCATCACTTTCTTCTGATAGTCCAGCGCAAGACGTTTCATGTACAGGTCCCAGATATACTGATCTTTGAACCAGTATTTCTCGTCGCTCCATACGCGCGGTTTTCCCATCTGTGTCATCAGGTCATCCAGCTCGAACGTCTCCCAGACATACAGAAAGTCATCCAATTCCTCGAAATTTGCCACATGGAATTTCTCCAGGCGGACGATCGGATCGCATTTCTTCAGGAAATCGATCACTTCCGATTTTCCCGCAGCCGGTCTTCCGGTGATGATCAGTATGGGAAAATGTTGATTACTCATAACGTGCTCCTATTATAGATTAGAAAGATGAAACGTTTGCTGCGATTTGGTTTGTAAGATATATAGAAATACTCTATTTTTTGTTCAAGAATCAAGAAGAAATAATAGATCTCCAATTTGGAAAACCTGATTGCTAATATTAATCGTTGTCATTCCCGTCCCAAAGGGATCCCTTCGGGACACGTTTTTGGCGGGAATCCATTTGGTGGACTCCCGATAAAAGCATTCGGGGGTGACAAATGATTTTCTATAATATGGTTGTAATCCATTTTTCAACTATTCGTATACCTCATGTCTGTCTTTACCTCTATTTGCACATATCTTGAAGAACGGAATATCGAATTCCGCACCGTTCACCATGAACCGACGTTCACTTCCGAAGAATCCGCCAAAGCGCGCGGTGAGGATGTGAAGATCGGCGGGAAGGCGATCGTGATGAAAGTGGATGACGGATTCAAACTGTTCGTGCTGAGCGCCGCACTGAAGGTCGATTCGAAGAGGATCAAAGAATGGTTCAAAGCGAAGAGCATCCGTTTTGCAACGAAGGAAGAGTTGTTCGAATTGACAGGACTCGTCCCCGGCTGTGTTCCGCCGTTCGGTCCGCCGATATTGTCGCTTGAACTTTATCTCGATCTTTCTGTTACACAGAACGAGAAGATCGCATTCAACGCCGGTTCTCTCACCGATTCCATCATTCTGAGAACGTCCGATTATCTTTCCGTGGTGACTGCGGAGCAATTCGCTTTTTCTATTGCGTGACCGTAAAAGGTCAATGTTAACTCTTTTGCCACGAAGGCACTAAGACACAAAATCCCACAAAATAATTGAAATAATTTGTGGGATTCATTTCTTACACACATTAGTGCCTTCGTGTTTTAGTGGCAGGAACAGAAAGCATCGCCACGAAGGCACAAAGACACAAAATCCCACAAATGAATTGATGTAATTTGTGGGTTTCATTTTTTACACACATTTGTGCCTTTGTGTCTTTGTGGCTGAAGAACTAAAACCAAACCTGTGCTTCTTTGACGAGAAAATTCCCAAATGAATGTCACGTTGTAGTATATTATCAGAGAATACTGGAATTAAACACCCTGCACATATTCATTAATACTCCGGAAGTTCAATGACAATTGTTAAACGAAGCTTAGCATTTCTTTTTTTATGTTCCATAGCGGCGTTCGCACAGCAGACCAGGCCCGAGCGGACGAACTATGAGGAGACATCGCGGTATCAGGATGTAATGGATTTCATCGATGCGCTGAAGATCGACGGCACGACGATGAAACTCACATGGCTCGGATACTCGACACAGGGAAAACATCTTCCGATGATCGTGTATGGTGATGTTGCCGATACCAAGCCGGAGACGATCAAAAAGTCCGGGAAGCTTGTTGTTTATATCCAGGGGAACATCCACGCCGGCGAGGTGGAGGGAAAAGAAGCGATGCTGGAACTGCTCCGCGAACTGAAAGCGGGGAAGCATTCCGAATGGCGCAGAAGACTGGTGCTGCTCATCGTTCCCATCTTCAATGCGGACGGAAACGATATGATCAGTCTGTACAATCGTCCATGGCAGTACGGGCCTATCGCGGGAATGGGAACGAGGGCGAACGGTCAGAATCTGGACCTGAACCGCGACCACATGAAACTGGAATCACCCGAGGTCACGTCATTCGTAAAGATGCTGAATGAGTATGATCCTCAAGTGACGGTGGACCTTCACACGACGAACGGTTCGTTCCACGGATATCACATCACCTACAGTTACGCGCTCAATCCCGTGATCGAACCGGGGCTTGATGAGTACACCAGGAATGTCTTCTTCCCGAAAGTGGAAGAAAAAGTGAAATCACAGAAATTCAGAATTCACCGATACGGTGATTATCTCGAGAAGACTCCCGCGGGCAAACCGGGATTCTATTTTTGGGCCACCGAACCGAGATTCAACAGCAATTATGTAGGATTCCGCAATCGTCTTGGAATTTTGAGCGAAGCGTATTCCTACATCACGTTCCAGCAGCGCATCGCGGCAACGAAGGCGCTCGTCATCGGCATTTTGGATGTGGCGAATGCGAACACCATCGCCATCAAAGAAGTAATCGCTAAAGCAGATGAACGTTCGAAGAATATCGTGCAGACGGACTCCATGGCGGTCAGCGCCGAAGTGGTCGAATCCGATTCCGCTCATCAGATACTGCTCGCAGCAGTGAAAGAGATCCGCAATCCGTACT
>CALROS020000180.1:0-4628 GCA_943369855.1 Chitinophaga pinensis
TCTTCGAGAAGATCTTCGGAATTTCTACTGAACTGACTTTGGTGGACCTTGCCGATCTGAATCATCCGCTCCTGAAGGAACTTTCACACAAAGCGCCAGGATCATTCCACCATTGCGTGAGCGTTGCAACACTGGCGGAATCTGCCGCCGAAGCGATCGGCGCCAATACCACGCTCGCCCGTGTCGGCGGATTGTATCACGACATTGGTAAAATGCTGAATCCTGAATCATTCGTGGAGAATCAATTGGGCGCGGAGAACAAGCATAAGACGATGAGTCCGCGCAAGAGCGTGCGGGTGATCGCTGCGCATATCGAGGACGGGGTGAATCTTGCAAAGAAGCACAAACTTCCGCCGGCGGTGATCGACTTCATCCCCATGCACCACGGCACGATGCATGTCGGATTCTTCTACGAGAAAGCACTGCGTCAGAAACGGCTTAAAGGGGAAGTGAACGAGAACGATTTTCGGTATCCGGGCCCGCGCCCGAATACGAAAGAGACCGCTATTGTCATGCTGGCGGACGGCATTGAAGCATCTACACGCGCCATTTTGGAGCCGACGGTAGAGAAGATCGAAGCGAATGTTGAATCATTGATGAAGATGCGTCTGCTGGAAGGTGAGTTGGATGAGAGCAATCTGAACTTCCGTGACCTGAACAAGATCAAGGAGAGCTTCATGAAGATCCTTGTCGGCGTCCATCATTCCCGCCTTCAGTATCCCGATCAGTCCGCGAACGTTCAACCGAAAGATTCGTCCGACAAGCGGCTCCAGCGCACCATTGAAAACATCGATCTGAAATGAAGTTCGAAAAACAATCCTATTATCGGTTCATCCAGCTCGAAAAAAGTCTCGCCGGCAATTCCATCGAAGCATACGAACGCGACATCGACCGCTACGCTGCGTATCTGGAATCGTTGAATATCACAAAATTCGATGCGGTGGAAGAGGAACATATCTCCAAATTCATCCGTCAGCTGCGCGAGGCGGGACTCTCGCCGAAGAGCATCGCACGGAATATCTCCGCGGTGAAAGGACTGCACAAATTTCTCATCGGCGAGAAGCGAACAACGCACGATCCGACGCAGAATATCGAGCTGCCGAAGAAAGGAAAGCATCTTCCCGATGTGTTGAGTCTTGCGGAGATCAATAAGATCCTGGACGCAGCGGATCCCGCGAATGAAACAGCAACGAAGTTCGTTTGGCGGGACCGCGCCATCCTTGAAACACTCTATGCAACGGGAATGCGTGTATCGGAATTGACCGGATTGACACAATCGAATATTCTTGAGGAGCAGCAGCTCGTCCGCGTCTTCGGGAAAGGTTCCAAAGAACGTCTGGTCCCCATCGGTGAGTTCGCATTGAAGTGGATCAATGAGTACAAACGCCGGCTGCGCGGGGAATTGATGAAGGGAAAGAGATCGAATGATGCGGTCTTTTTGAATCATCGAGGCGGACCGATCTCTCGGGTCTCGGTCTGGCAGATCGTCAGCGATTATACACGCAGAGCCGGCATCAAGAAAGAGATCCATCCGCACACGTTCCGTCACTCGTTCGCTACACATTTGCTCGAAGGAGGAGCGGATCTCCGTTCCGTGCAGGAGATGCTCGGTCACGCCGATATCTCCACGACGCAGATCTACACGCACATCGACCGTGAACATCTAAAACAACAGCACCGTCAATTTCATCCGAGAGCATAGCAGCATGAAAGTAAAAGCACCGCGTAACAGGACCATCTCACTCTCGGCGGCCGAGCAAAAGGAATTTTCATCCCGGCTCCTCACGTTGACCGCTCCCGTGAAAACATCGTCGGTCATCAACAGAACGATCCATCAGGATGCAGCCGAAGCGGCGCAGTTCCTTCCGGAACGGTTCGTCGATCTTCTGTTCGTCGATCCGCCGTACAATCTCACGAAAAAATTCAATAAGGATACATTCCGCGCAACGTCGAACGAAGCGTATGTGGAATGGATGGATTCGTGGCTCTCCGCGTTGGTGAAAACACTCAAGCCAACGGCGTCCATCTATATCTGCGGGGACTGGCGTTCATCCGCCGCGATCCAGCAGGTGGCGCAGAAGTATTTCATCATCCGCAACCGCATCACATGGGAACGGGAAAAAGGGCGCGGAGCGAAAGCGAACTGGAAGAATGCATCGGAGGATATCTGGTTCTGCACCATGTCCGATAAATTCACATTCGATCTTAATGCAGTGAAATTGAAGCGCAAAGTGATCGCTCCGTACACGGAGAACGGCAAGCCGAAGGACTGGAAACGTTCCGACGACGGGAACTTCCGGATGACCTCTCCTTCAAATCTGTGGACCGATCTGACCGTTCCCTTCTGGTCCATGCCGGAGAATACGGAGCACCCGACGCAAAAACCGGAGAAATTAGCGGCGAAGATCATCCTTGCAGCCACGAAACAGGGGGATGTTGTGCTCGATCCGTTCCTCGGTTCAGGGACAACATCCGTTGTCGCAAAAAAGTTGGGAAGAAAGTATGTTGGAATTGAAATTGACCAAAAATTTGCTTCTATTTCAGAGAAGCGGTTGAAACTCGCCGATGATGATCCTTCTATCCAGGGATTTTCGGACGGGATCTTTTGGGAGCGAAACTCCAGATAATTTTTAGGAATTTATTTTTTCGTGTTAGTATTGTTCCCAAAATTTGTGTCTTTTTGCCTTTGTGGCAGAGAGCAAAAAACTTCGCCACAAAAACACGAAGACACAAAATCCCACAAAAGAGCATTGTAATTAGAGGGTAAAATTTTTTAATGACATTTGTGTCTTTGTGCCTTTGTGGCAGAGAGCAAAAAAGCTTCAACACTAAAACACAAAGTCGCAAAATCCGACAAAAGAGCATGAATAATACGTTTTATACTTTTATTTAATTGATAAGGAATTATGACACGAAGAATTCTCGCACTCGCTGAAGGCCGCTTCAGTCCGCTCAAATCGAAGACCGCCAATGCCGCTCTCATCTACACACCGGGCGACACTGTTGCCATCATCGACAGCACGAAGGTCGGCAAGACCGCACAGGAAGTTCTCGGCTACGGCGGAGATGTGCCCGTGGTGGCGAGTGTGGAGGAGGGGTTGAAATTCCAGCCGACGCATTTGCTCATCGGTATTGCGCCGACCGGCGGACGTCTGCCGGAGATCTGGCGCGACTGGATCAAAACCGCCATCCGGAATAAGATGCACATCCTCAGCGGACTGCACACCATCCTTTCGGACGACGAGGAATTCTCTGCGCTGGCGAAGGAACACAATGTCACCATCACCGATTGGCGAAAGATCCCGCTTGAGTACGAGGTCGTGTCGAAAGGGAATTACCGTACGCGCAAAGCGAAGACGATCCTCACCGTCGGTGCGGACTGCAACATCGGCAAGATGACGACCATGCTGCAGGTGTACAACGAATTCCTGAAGCGCGGATTGAAGAGCGACTTCATCGGAACGGGGCAGACCGGAATCATGATCTCCGGAAAAGGGATCGCCGTCGATGCCATTATCAGCGATTATATTGCCGGCTGTATCGAGAAATGCATCGATGCATCGAACGCCGAAGGGTACAACTACATCTTCGTTGAAGGTCAGGGAGCGCTCACGCATCAGGGATACAGCGGCGTTACGTTCGGCCTGATGCACGGAACGATGCCCGACGCGATGATCATGTGTGTGCAGCCGACCCGCACGCACGACGATTATGGACTTCCCATTCCTGACCTGAAGAAACTTATCGCACTGCATGAATCGGTGATCGAATTCTTCCATCCCACAAAAGTGATCGGTATCGGCATCAACTCCATCGGACTGACGGATGAGCAGAGCATTGCCGAGGCGAAACGGCTTGAGGATATGACCGGTCTTCCGGCGATCGATACGTTCCGTTTCGGCGGAGCGAAACTTGCCGATGCATTGCACAATTATCTAAAATAACGGATGAGATATTCCGCTCTTCTGATATTGCTGCTGATATTCTTCTCTGCCTGCCAAAAGAAGAAAGCTGCCGAACCGAGCGTTCAGCGCGAAGAACATTACGTTCCTCCTGCAACGGAAGAGGAGATCGATGTGTCGCAGACGTATCTGTCGCCGTCCGACGGACTGAGCGACCGCTCCGCATTCGTTCCTTCCGGTTTTGAGAAGAAGGAACTCAAATACCGAGGCGCACGGAACATCTATTATATCGTCTCCCGTCCGAAGAATTCCTCCGTTACGCTTGTTGTGGAATACCTCTCCGGCCGTTTTGCGAATGGAGACACGGTCTCCACCGCGACCCGCCTTCTGCTCTATTCCGATGATGTACTTGTGTACCGAAAAGCATTCCAGATCCAGTTCGACGGTCCGGTGAATTTCTCCTCCGTTCGGAAATTCGACCACTCACTAATGAATGTCAGTGCCGCCCGTTCCATACTCTTCTATTGGAATGAGAATGTGTCCGAGGACGGGATGAGCGTGAAAGAATACGCCGCTGCGGCGGTCGACAAGGACGGACTCACGAACGAACTCAGCGGTGATATCTCGCGCATCGGCGGGAGTGTTGCGACGGTCCGTTTCCTGAATGAGAACCGCCTGAAAGCGAAGATCGCTCCGAACCACCGGTATTTGGGACTTTCTGTGGAG
>CALROS020000181.1:0-4619 GCA_943369855.1 Chitinophaga pinensis
ACACTCTATAAGATCTTCCCGACGAAGGAAGAGCTCTATCTTTGTGTGGTGGAGGATGTGTTTGAGGAGATCTGTGCCGTGGCTCAGCAGACTATGGACCGGGATGTTCCATTGAAACAAAAATTAGAGGAATATGTCCATCAGGCGCTGCAGCATTTTTCCAGCCAGTCCGGATTCGTGAAAGTGCTCATCCATCAGGTGAACAAGCTGAATATCGGAGCCGACGGACGGAAACGGATCACCAGGATCCATGACCGTCTGAACGACATCATCACCGACGCGATTCGGCTCGGTATCAAACGGAAAGAGATCCGTCCTATTGATGCCGACCGCGCGATGCGGGTCTTCAATCATATGATCTACGGATATGAGATGAACAATCTCATCCGGCCGGACAGTCCTGAAGTGCGGAAAAAGGCCGTGCAATTCATTATCGATATTTTCTTCAACGGAATCGTAAAAAGGTAACCTATGAAACTGAAATATATCCTCTACAGTGCTGCGGGAGTATTGGCGGCGGCATTCATTCTCTACCGGATATTCTTCGTGCACGAAAAAGTGACCGCCGTGAACGTTGTCCGCGGCGAGCTGGTCTCGCTCATCTATGCGACCGGAAAAGTGACTGCCGATGACATCGCCGTCCTCCGCTCCGAAGCGGGCGGCACCGTTACATTCGTCGGACCGAAAGAAGGAACGATGGTCCGCAAAGGGGAGACGCTGCTTCGGTCGAATACTTCCGAGATCTCCCTGAAGATCGACCAAGCGGAGAATGATATCGAAGCGGCGCGGGTGGACCTGCTCGACCGCAAAGCAAATCTTGACCGGCTGTACGAACTTCTTCAAGGACATTCGATCACGCAGAAGGAATACGATACGGCGAAGCGGGACTATGAACTCTCCCAGATCGTCCTCGAACGGCGGAAGATCATGCTGAATCAGGAAAAGGAGAACCTTTCCAAACGGATGATCACGGCACCGTTCGACGGGATCATCTACAACGTCAGCGTAAATCTCGGCGATTATCTGCCGCAGAATACGGAATGTTTCCGCATCCTCGTTCCTTCTTCCATCATGATCGAAGGACAGGTGGACGAACAGGACCTGGCGAAAGTGAAGAACGGACAGCACGCGCTCGTGGCATTCGATGCGTATCCCGGACAGAAATATGATGCGGTCGTCTTCCGCATTGCACCGCAGACCGACGAAGCGACCAAGACATCAAAAGTATATCTCAAGATCGGTTCACAGTCCCCGGTACTGAACATGGGAATGACCGCTACGGTGAATATCATCTCGGGGAAGAAGAAGGATGCGCTGATCATTCCGCGCAGCTCCGTGGTGACGAGCGGGACCAGACAGACGGTTTTCCAGATCGTTGAAGGAAAACTGCATCAGGCAGAGATAACACTCGGAAGTTCCGAAGGGAATTTCGTTGAGGTCCTGAGCGGTATCGGGGAAGGATCGCAAGTGGTCCGTGATCCGAAGCCGGCATATGTTGAGAATATGAAAGTGGCGTTGTAGATGTTCCTGCAAAACCACATACCTGCGGGCGGAGCATAATGGAACATCTCCGTTTTGTTCTCTCCATTGCCGTGCGCCATCTGAAAGGGAAGAAGCGCCAGACCCTTCTCGTGATCGCCGGTGTCACCATCGGTTCGATGGTGATGATCCTTACGCTGTCGCTCGGTGAAGGTATCGTGCAGGATATCAAGGATAAGATCATCGAGACCTCACCGTACATCGTCATTACGGGAGAGAAAGTGGTCCCGAAAGAGACGCTGCTGTATTCCGCCGATGATTCATCCGTTGTATACTCCATGCTCTCGCGCATCCGTCCCAACGAAAAGAAACAGATCAAACCGTACGGCGAAACGATGGCGAAGATCGCGTCCGTCAGCACCGTGAACGGTGCGGCGCCGTTCGTCTTCACCCGCGGCGTGCTGCGGTACCACTCCGTTGCGAAACAGGGAGTGATCAAAGGGATCGTCCCTGCACTCGAGACGCAGATCGGAAATCTCGGTTCCAAAGTGGTGACCGGCTCGCTGAATGAACTTTCGTTCACGAAGGACGGCATTCTGCTCGGGAAGGGACTGGCAAAGAAACTGAATGCGGTCTATCATTCCATCATCAGCATCACCGGAGAGGGAGGACGCGTCTTCCGCGTACGGGTTGCAGGAACATTTGCAACGGGATTCGGCGCCATCGACGACAACAATGCCTACATCAATCTCGCGCTCGCGCAGCAGCTGAACAACGTCCCCGAAAATGCGGTGAACGGCATCGGCATCCACACAACATCGCTCGATGCGGTGAATGAAACATCGCAGCGGTTGCGAACGTTGACCGGTTTCAAGACGGAGACATGGGAAGAGACGAATGAGAATACCATTACGCTCTTCAAGAGGAACAACAGCATCACCGTTTTCCTCGTCCTGTTCGTCTTCATCGTTTCAGGATTCGGTATCGCGAACGTGCTCATCACGATCGTGCTGCAGAAACAGAACGACATCGCCATCATGAAATCCATGGGGGTCTCCCGCCGTTCCATTGAAAGTATCTTCCTGATCGAAGGGGTGATCCTCGGAATCATCGGCGCGCTGTTCGGCGGCATTGCCGGACATCTTCTGACCAATCTCATCTCAAGTCTGCCGATCTCGTTCGGCGAGAATGCCGTTACCCGGAACGACCATATTGTCACCGTTCAGCGGGCGTATTTCTATGTTCTGACAACATTGTTCTCCGTCGTCATCAGCGCTGTCTCAAGTTTGGGACCGGCCCGCCGCGCTGCGCGTCTGAATCCTGTCGAGATCCTGAGAGGATGATGGAATAGTATGATCTTTCGTTCTCCGCTCTTCACCATCGCATTCCGTCAGCTGACCGCTAAAAAACGGCAGACGATCCTCACCATCTCCGGTATCGGTGTCGGCGTGATGGTGCTGATCACGGCGATCTCGCTCATGGACGGACTGCTGCAGAGTTTCATCCGGAAGATCATCGATAACACTCCTCATATCGTTGTGAGCAGCGAACATATCAGACCGCTCACCCCCGATCTGTTGGTCGATTCTGTTCCCGGCAGCTACCGCTCGCTGACCAAACATATCGAACGGGAGGACGAGGATGTCATCTCGAACTACACCGGTGTGATCACGGAGATCATGAACGATGCCCGTATCCGGTTCATCGCTCCTATAGTTTCTGCGGACGAGGTCGGCACGTTCGGTACGCTCTCCACACCGCTGAAGATCTCCGGCATAAAACCATCGATTGAGAATGCCATTGAACAGTTCTCCGACCATATGACCGACGGAAGCTTTGAGGAGCTTGAACGTTCTCCCGACGGGATCATGATCGGTTCGTCAGTCGTGAAGAATTTTCCGGTCCGTCCGGGGGACCGCGTGCAGTTATCCTCCGCTTCCGGTCAGCTCATCAGCGTGCGGGTGACAGGTATCTTCAGCACGGGAATGAACGAAGCGGATAATACCTGTTATGTGAATCTGCGCATGGCGCAGATCCTTGAAGGACTGCAGCCCGGAGAAGTGACAAAACTTGCCGTACGTGTGAATGAACTTTCTTCCAATACATCCATCGCACGGATGATCGAAGCGAAGACGAATTACAAAGCGACCACGTGGGAATAGAGTGCGCAGAGCTTCATCTCGCTCTTCAGTATGATCACGATGATCGTGTATTTCCTGACCTTCTTCGTGATCCTCGTCTCCGGATTCAGCGTAGCGAACGTGCTGATCACGAATGTGCTCGAAAAGACGAGGGATATTGCCATTATGAAATCGATGGGGTACCGGAAGAATGAGATCATGTTCATCTATCTTATCCAGGGAATGTTCGTGGCGATCATCGGCGCAATCGCCGGCTCGCTCTTCGGTCTCGCGATGATCGAGCTCCTGGCGATGGTCCCGACAAAAGGTTCGGAAAGCTCTGCGGTGCGGTCGGATCATCTTGAGATGGGGAAGAGCATCTGGTATTTCATCTCCGCTTCCGGTTTCGCAATTCTCATCAGCCTATTCGCGTCGGTCGGACCGGCACGCAATGCTGCAAAGGTCAATCCTGTTGAACTATTACGCGGTGAACGATAATGAATGAACCTCTTTTACAATTGAGCCACGTCCGCAAAGAGCTGACGCTGAACGGCGACGGACAAACGATCACGAATGTGATCCTTCCGGATATCACCCTGCAGATCCAGCGGGGCGAATTCACGGCGATCACCGGACCGAGCGGTTCGGGGAAGACGACGCTGCTCTATTTGATAGGAATGCTCGATCAGCCGACCTCCGGTTCGATCTTTTTAGAAGGGGAGGAAGTGACGCTGAAGAACGAAGAGGACCTTGCGGGGATCAGGAACCAAAAGCTCGGTTTCGTGTATCAGTTCCATTTTCTCCTTCCGGAATTCTCCTCCATCGAGAATGTGATGATGCCGATGCTTGCGCGAGGCCGCTACACAGTTGCAAAAGCAAGAACGAAAGCGAAAGAGCTGCTTGGTCTTGTGGATATGTCGAACCGTCTCGACAATAAGCCGAACCAGCTTTCCGGCGGTCAGCAGCAGCGTGTCGCGATCGCGCGTGCGCTTGCCAATGACCCGATCCTCATCCTGGCGG
>CALROS020000182.1:0-4611 GCA_943369855.1 Chitinophaga pinensis
ATCGCGGGTGTGGACGAACGGCACCGGAAGTATGAACACTCCGTGAAACTGCTTGAGCCGAATCTGAAGAACAGTGCCGGAAGCGTCCGCGACCTACACTCGCTGGTATGGATCTTCCGTTCGACGGATGTGAAATATTTCACGAAGGATCCGTTCCACACGAATGCATCGGGATGTATGGCGCTGTTCGCGCAGCTTGAAACGGAAGGATTGATCACGGCAGAAGAACGTCCCGAATGCGAACAGGCGTTCAACGGCATCCTCCGCCTGCGCAATGAACTGCATTATCATTCGGGCAGCCAGCAGGATATTCTGGAATTTGCCAAACAGCTGGAGATCGCCCGATCACTCGGGTATCGGCGGAACACCGCTGTGGAATCCGTAGAGCAATGTATGAGGGAGTATTATCTCTACGCACGCGTGGTGTACGGATTGAACAAACGTCTCATCAATCAGTTCCGCATGCACACCGGGAACACGTTCTGGTCCCGCACAAAAGAACAGACGGTCGACGATTTTTTTGCCACAAAGAACGGCCAGCTCTTCCTCCGAGCCGAACAAACGGGCGGACTCACACATGCACTGATCATTAAAGCGTTCCGGCTCTGCGGTGAATGTTCAGTGATCCTCTCCCCTGAACTGCAGAGTCAATGCGCCGCGCTGCTCCGCTCCCAACCCGTCCCTGCAGAGGCGATTCCTTCGGTCCGTGAAGAATTGCTCCAGATCCTCCGCTCGCCGAAGAATGTGGCGGAGACACTGCAGATGATGAACGATGCGGATGTGCTCGGCAGGATCATTCCTGAATGGGGCGATCTTGTAGCGTTCTTCCAGCACAGTATGTACCACTATTATACGACGGATGCGCATACACTGATCGCACTGGAGCATGCGGAGAAACTCTACGAGAGCAAAAGCATCCTCGGCGAAACGTTCCGTCAGCTCCCGCGGAAAGAGATCTTCTATCTTGCCATCCTGTTCCACGATATCGCCAAACCGCTCGGCATTGCCGAGCATGAGATCCGCGGTGTGGATGTATGGAGGAAGGTGCAGGAGCGCCTCGGGATAGTCGATGAGCATGATGATGTAGCATTTCTCATCCGCAATCACCTGAACATGGAGCAGATCGCATTCCGGCGGAACACGAACGATCCGGCAACGGTGGATGAATTCGCCAAACTCTTCACCCGTCCCGAACAGCTCGAGATGCTCTTCGTCCTGACCTACTGCGACCTGTCAGCCGTGAACAAGAATGTCTGGTCCAGCTGGAAGGAATCGCTGCTGCAGGACCTGTTCATCAAAACGCGGCGGAGACTGACGGAGAATGAACCGCAGGATACCGACACCTTCACGTCGCCGTATACATCCGAAGAGCGTGCGGTGTTCGACAAAAGTATCGCGGCGCTGGATATCGTCTCCACGCTCATTACGAACGAGAGATCCAATAACAAGATCACCGTCATCACTCACAACGCGCCGTACCTTCTTTCGACATTATGCGGAGTCCTCTCCGCGAACGACATCAGCATCATCGATGCGACCATCTTCACGCAGGAGGACGGGATCGTGATCGATTCGTTCCGTGTGGTGAATGCGGCGACCAAACTCCCGCTGACGGCGGAACAGGAATCCTCCGTCCGGACCGATCTCTACGCCGTGCTCGCGAAGACCGAAACGCTCGAACGGCTGTTCGACCGGCATCAGCGGCGCTGGAAACGGCGGGCAAAACCGCTCCTGCATCCATCCATCCGCGTTGATGCGGCGTTCCACAATACCGAACGGCACACGATCGTGGATGTGTATGCCCCGGATATGACGGGATTCCTCTTCAAGATCACGCAGACGCTCTCCGGTGCGGGACTGCAGATCGATTTCGCAAAGCTCTCCACCCGCGGGGACGGTATCGTGGATTCGTTCTACGTGAAAAATTCGGACGGAAAACCAATATCTTCTGAAGAGGAGAAACGGTATCTTCGTGAGAAGATCCTGCATACGATCGAGCAGCTTATGAATGTGCAGTTGTAGCCACAGAGAAGAACATTATTTCAAAGATTACAAAATTGCATAATTATTATTATCACAGAGATCCATGTCGAAAAGTGCATTGAATAGTAAACCGATCGGCGTGTTCGATTCCGGTATCGGCGGATTGACGGTCGTCCGCGCATTGCTGGAGAAGCTGCCGAACGAGAACATCGTCTACTTTGGAGACACGGCACGAGTTCCGTACGGATCGAAATCCCCGCAGGTCGTCCGCGAATACACGCAGGACGATACGGATTTCCTCCTCTCCAAAGATGTGAAGATGATCGTGGTGGCGTGTAATACGGTCTCCGCTGTTGCGCTGGACATCGTGCAGAAGAAAGCGAACCGTCCCGTTACCGGCGTGATCATCCCCGGTGCAGAAGCCGCGATCCATGCAACAAAGAACAAGCGGATCGGGGTGATCGGAACGATCGGTACGGTGAACAGCAATGCATACAAGAACGAACTGAAACGGCTGAACCATTCCGTGAACGTCTTCAGCAAAGCATGTCCCCTCTTCGTCCCGCTGGTGGAAGAAGGCTGGCTGGATTACAAGGCAACAGAACTGGTCGCCAGCGAATACCTTTTTCCTCTCACCACCGAGAAGATCGACACGCTCATCCTCGGCTGTACCCACTATCCTCTCTTGAAAGACGTGATCGCCAAAGTGACGAAAGGAATGGTGACACTCATCGATTCCGGCGAAGCAACGGCGGATGCAGTGGTGCAGATGCTCGATTCACAGGGACTCCGGAATACCAGCAGCGAACAGCCGAATGTGCAGTTCTTCGTGAGCGATGCTCCCGAAAAATTCACCTCGGTCGGCGAGATCTTCCTCGGCAGAAAACTCGGCGTGGTCCGCCGTGTGAACATCGGCAAATGATCAGAGCAATGAAACGATCCCTTCCCATCCTGCTTCTTGCACTTCTCTCATTCTCCTGCGAAGAGGACAAATCCCTGGACCTGACGGGACGCGTCGCGTATATCGGTCTTGAAGGGGGATTCTACGGCATCTACGGCGACGACGGTGTCAGTTACGATCCGGTGAACCTGCCTGCGGATTTTCAGAAGGACAGTCTGCGGATACTCTTCAACGGCACAATTCTTACCGAACAGGCATCCACCCACATGTGGGGAACATTGCTGAAATTGAATAAGATAGAGCGGCTCCGGTAAGATCGTAGCCACACCTGCCTGCCGTCAGGCGGGGAGATCACAGAGAAGAGCATATCATGAAACAAGTCATTTTCATTATACTTGCTGTTTCCATATTTTCGCCCCACGTTGATGCACAACGCAAAGGGGATTTCTTTATCGGGTACGGATTCGAATTCCCGAGCGGCGGGTATCTGTCGCTGAGGTATTATCCTGTAGAAAAGATCGGTGTGGAAGTGTATACGAGTGCGTTCTGGTATATCTTCAATTACGGCGCAAGGATGAATGTGCACATCCAGAATGGACTCCCCAATTCCTTCATCACCATCGGATATTCGCATATGACGGCGTTCAATCCAGGAGCCGTGCACGATACAAGCGGTGCAGACAAATTATTCCTTCAGCGGACAATGCAGGGGATCGATCTCGGATACGGGCGGGAGGTTGAATACGATTTCAAGCATTTCTCATTTCAGCTGGGACCGACCTATGTGCTGACACTCGAGGATGGTTATATCGATGCGCAGCGGAAGATCTTCACATACGAGGTGCCGACAATGTTCTCGTATTATTTTGTCGCGACACAACTGGCACAGTTGCCGGAGAAGAATCCGAAGCCGATATATTTGAGTCCGCATTAACGATATTCACCACAGAGGACACGGAGGGCACGGAGAAGAGCACTACTATAAGGATGGGTGGGGATTCGCGTCGCAAATGGAGTGAACAATAACACGGATACAGACATTCAATCACAATATTAAAATTGCATTTCACGAATAATACGAAGAGCCATCATTAACGATCACTATCATTCGTTCAACCTTTCCACGAAACACGCCAAGAAACTCAAAGTCCACCGCCTCACATATCTCAAACATACATCAACAACAAGAGGGATAAGCATACTGATTGTCCCTTTGGTATTTCGTCGCTATAATATTCTTACAAACTCATCCAGTAACTGATCTTCACCACATACACATTGTCCGGCATGGTGTGGAGGAACGTATTCTCCAGATTCGTCGAAAGATCGGTGTCGTAACCGCCGCGCTGGAAGAACGAGCGGCCGTGCGACCAAACGAAATAGAATGTGCTTCCCTCGCGGTATTCCCATCGGAGAACGACATTCGTCTGCAGCGATGTGCTGTTGAAATCGCGGCTTCCCGAATAAAGATACGGGGTCAGTCCACGTTGCGGATTCAGCAGCGCATACGTGAGCGTATCGTACTTCCCTTTCGCCCAGAAGAACTGATTGTAGATCTGCAGCGACAGATCATGCGTGAACAGGATCGAGCTGCGGAGCGTCAGATCGAGTCCGTCCACATCGCGCTTTGCGTACACCGCGGCCGGATCGACCGCAGCGAACGATACAAGGGAATCGGTCACCGGTGTGACGAATCGGTCCAGATCGCGTTCAATGGCGTAGGCAGA
>CALROS020000183.1:0-4606 GCA_943369855.1 Chitinophaga pinensis
TCCAGAAACAGAATATTGAACCGGTAGCGCATGTACCGAAGGTGAAGACGCCGGAAGAGAACATGCAGACGATCACACAGATGTTCTCTGTGGCCGAACAGATGATCTCGAGACACATGTACCAGGAAGCGTTGAAGAAGATCGCCGAGGTCTACGCGATCGACCCCGGTAATCATTTTGCGAAGGCCTATTCCGACCGGATCGAACAGCTGATCATGGAACAGGAACAGTCGGGCAATGAGGCACCGAAAGAACCGATCGTGAGCAGACGTCCGGAACCGGGCATCGTTTCCGGTGCGACCGTGGATATGGACCGGGGCAGTCTGTTGATGTATGAAGAGATGATGAAAGAGGTCTGGTTCGACGGAAAAGTGACCGCCGATGAAGAAGAGGAATTGTTGTCCGTTCGAGAGACATTCAACATTACGATGGATGAACATCACTTCATCGAACGGAAAGTAAAATTGAGATCGTACCTTGAAGCGCTGAAATTTGCATGGAAGGACGGCGTGGTGACGGAAATGGAGAGACAGGTGCTGGAACTCATGCGGCGGCGCTACGGCATCACGAACGAAGAACATGCGTCCATTGAAATGGAAGTGCATGAAGCAAAAAAAGGGACCAAGCCGAAATCAAGGATCCTCATTGTTGAACCGGACAAGAATCAGCTCGTCAGCCTGATGCGGGCGCTGCAGGCGAGGAATTTTGAGGTCCTGCTCGCGGGCCGCGCAGAGGATGCGCTGCAGGTGATGCTCAAAGAACATCCCAGTCTGATCGTGAGCGAAGGGGTGTTCCCGTCAGGCGCGCTTGACGGATTTGGTCTGTATAAAAAGGCGCAGGAACATTCTGCGCTGAAAGGAACGCCGTTCTTCTTTGTGACCGATCCGAAAAGTCAAAAGCTGTTCCATGCAGCCATGCGGCTCGGATTCGATTTTTGCCTGACAAAACCGCTGGACATAGAATTGCTGATCGCCGCCATCGAAGGACGGCTACTCCTGCGGTGAACCGGATCCATTCCCAACCAATCATCTGTACTCGATGAGTGAACGCTGTCCGAATTGCGGTGAAGAACGCAGCGGAAAATTCTGCTCTGCCTGCGGTCAGCCTCGGTTGGATAGGTCCTCACTCGCCTTCTTCTCATACATCCGGTCAATGATCGATACCGTCGCGGATCTGGACGGCTCCATTCTGCAGACCCTGAAGCTGCTCTTCACCCGACCGGGTTCACTCACCAATGAGTTCCTTGGGGGACGCTCCGTTTCCTATATCGCACCGTTCAAATTATTCCTGATCGTCAGTGCATTGTATTTCATCTTCGGATGGCGCGCCGGACTTGAACTGGAGAATTTTGATCATCAGATCGCCACGGTCATCAAGACCTACCTCACGCATTATCCGCAGCTGCAGAGCGATCCTGCGTTCAGGACGGCTGTTGAGGAGCGGTACGTGGATTATTTCGGATTCTCGCGGTTCGTGAATGTGTTCGTCATTGCAGCATGGGCATCGGTGGTCTTTCGTTCTTCCAAAAAGATGTACGGCGAGCACAGTATCTTTGTTCTGCACTATTCCACATTCGACTATGCGGTAAATTTGGCGGTGATACTCATTTTGACCGCTGTGCATCGCTCTTATCCAGGAACAGAAATTTCGAAATTGCCTCAGCTCCTGCTGCTCTCGACATATCTTTACGTTGTGTTCGCAGTGAAGAGGGTCTACGGCGGATCATGGGGTTCAGCGGTCGTGCGATCTGCTCTGTTGTTCTTCGGTGATATGATCACCACGCAGCTGGCGAGCGCCGTTGCTCTGGTTGCGGCGATATATTTCAGTCTCCCGGCATTCCATTGAT
Organism: Chitinophaga pinensis; assembly: GCA_943369855.1. Lineage (GTDB taxonomy): Bacteria > Bacteroidota > Ignavibacteria > UBA10030 > UBA8401 > UBA8401. The sequence goes on from CALROS020000183.1 coordinate 1,847, forward strand.
CACATCGGTGCTGACTCGCGGAACCGCCAATTCATTTCATACATTTCCCGCTCCAACGATGACGAAATTATTGAAGCCTTCCGACATGATCATTCATGACGGAGATCATTCCGTGATGCGAAAATATTTTTTCTCTCGTCAGACTCACCCTGCATTGCTCTGTCATGATTTAATACGACATCTTCGAGTACATTCTTGGCATATTAGGCCAAAAGTGTCTCACAAAATTAAAAAAAAGACAAATCTGCGTATCATCCGCTTGCTACACTTCTCAAATTTCCAGATGTTAAAAACATAACTGCAGTGCTCGCCATCTTCTCCGAAACGATCTGTGCGTACAAAATTATTTTTCCTCTTCGGCACATTAGGATTCCTTATCGTTGTCTCTGCAACGATTCATACACTGTTCCCTCTTCCTCCGATGAAACCGTTCTCCCTGGTGGTCTACGACCGGAACGGCGTGCTGCTCAATACATTCCGAACCACAGATGGAATGTGGAGGATCCGAACACATCCGGAGGAGATCCCGCCGCGGTTGAAACAGATGGTCCTGTGGAAAGAGGACCGCTATTTCTATTACCATCCCGGCATCAATCCGATCGCCGCATTCCGTGCACTGTTCCAGAACATCACTGCGGGACAGAGGATCTCCGGAGCTTCCACCATCACCATGCAGGTGGCGCGCATGATGGAACCGAAGCAGCGCACCTACACTCACAAGATACAGGAGATGTTCAGAGCACTTCAGCTGGAGTGGACCTATTCGAAGGATGAGATCCTCGCACTCTATCTCTCGATGATACCGCTCGGCGGGAACATCGAGGGACTTCAGACCGGTGCAATGATGTACTACCAAACACCGCTTCAGCGGCTGAATATTGCACAGACGCTGGACCTGATCCTCATCCCGAACGATCCGAACGATCTCCGTCCCGACCGAAATCCCGGTGCGCTGCTCCGGAAACGTTCAGCGATGCTTCGTGAATTGACCCTCAGCGGCATACTGTCGAAGCATGAGAGCGCCGCAGCCGAGAGCTGCCGTTCCGCTGCATCCAGGAATCCTCTGCCGAAACTTGCACCGCAGTATGCTCTCTATATTAAGGAACTCTTCCCGAATGAGGATCAGATCACCGGGAGTCTCGATCTTGCTGTGCAGCGCACGGCGGAACGGCTGCTGAAGAATCATATGAGGCCGTGGAAACAGCGCGGTGTGAACAACGGCGCAGTGATGATCATCGACAACGCGACATCGGAAGTGACAGCGTATGTCGGTACGGAAAATTTCTCCGATACCGTCCACGGCAGTCAGGTGGATGCGGTGCGGGCGCTGCGTTCACCCGGGTCCACGCTCAAGCCGTTCCTCTACGCGCTGTGTATGGACAGAGGTACGTTGACTCCCAAATCGCGGTTGACCGACGTCCCTTTTGACGATGAAGGATTTGTTGCGGAGAATTTCGACAGGACATTCAGCGGAATGGTCTTTGCAGATGCGGCGCTGCGGCGTTCGCTGAATGTTCCCATGGTCTACCTTCTGCGCGAGACCGGCGTTGAGGACCTTCTTCTTCTGTTGAACTCGGCGGGATTCACATCGCTGCAGGCGCAGCATTCACGGCTGGGACTCAGTATGATCCTGGGAGGATGCGGAGTGACGCTGGAAGAACTGACGCGGGCATACTCGCTGTTCCCATCAGGCGGGATTTTCCGGATGCCGTCGTACCGAAGGACCGGCGCTGAGCAACACGCCGAACGTTCAAAGATCGTCTCGCCGTCATCTGCGTATATGGTCACGGAGATCCTCTCCGGTATCGACCGCCCGGATCTTCCTAATAATTTTGAATCATCAAAGAACCTTCCGATGGTCGCATTCAAGACCGGCACCAGTTACGGAAAGCGTGATGCATGGTGCATCGGATTTTCCTCCCGGTACACAATAGGCGTATGGATCGGTAACGTGACGAACAAAGGGAATCCGGAATTGAAAGGAAGTTCATCCGCCACTCCGCTGCTGATCGACCTGTTCAATTCCATCTCCGGTCCCGCCGCCGGTTCGGCTGTGAAAAGGATCCTTCCGGTCCCCGCCGATATCGGCATCCGCGAAGTGTGCGCTGTCAGCGGAAAGATCCCCACCGATCTCTGCGGCGAGCGGATCGATGATCTGTATTCACGCTCCGCATCATTGAACGGACTCTGCGATGTCCATAAAGAATATTCAGTGTCCCTCAGCGGCACGGTGCAGTATTGTGCCGCATGTCTTCCCGCATCCGGGTATTCTTCCCGGATCTTCGAGGAATATCCGCCCGTTGTTGTGAATTTTTTGAAACGTTCCGGCAGGCCCGTCAATCTGCCGCCGGCGCACAATCCGTTATGTCTCCGAGCGTTCTCGGGAGCGGGACCGACCATCATCAGTCCGTCCGAACAGATGACATATCTTATCGTTGACAACGAACAGAAGATCACATTCCATGCGACATCCGGAGTGGATGTTCATTCGCACGAGTGGTATCTCAATCACCGGTATCTCGGCAGGAAGAAATCGGGAGAATCGGTATTCCTGACGGTCGGCGAAGGGACCTACGCCGCACGGTGCGTCGACGATAAAGGAAGATCATCCATCATTCATTTCACCGTAAAAAAAACCATGTAATCATTCACCGGAGTTGTTATGTCATTCAACCGTTCGCTCCTTCTGTTCCTCTTTGCTTTACTCCTCACGTCCTGTTCCATGTTCGACAGCGATGCACTCAAATCGACCGGTTTGCC
>CALROS020000184.1:0-4604 GCA_943369855.1 Chitinophaga pinensis
GAACTCCACGAACGGCGCCAAAGGGAAGACGATGGCGCAATATGCAGTGAATGTGCTGGGAGCAAAGAGCATCGCCATACTCGGGTCGGCATCCGTTCAATCATCGGTGCAGGCGGATTCGTTCATCGCCGAAGCAAAACGGCTGGGGGCTACGATCGTTACGGACCGGCGTTACCGGAAAGGTGAATCCGATCTTCGGTCGTATGTACGGGCCATCAGGTCGGAAGCGGCGACACTGAAGCCGGATTATGTGATGTCGCTTCACGGCAAGACCAACATCGCTGAAGTGACGCGCAAATTGGTCTCGGTCGGGATACGGTTCTCGTATATCGATTCCGTAATGGCTTCGGGAGGTGTCTTCAACTTCACTCCGTTCTTCGGGGCGAATGCGAAGAAAGTAGCGGATTCGCTCAAACTTCCTGTGCGGCGGACTGCCATCTATATAGATAGTCTTAAATATCCCGTAACGGACCTGGATATGATCTATTGTCCTATCTCAAGCGGTCACGAGATCGGAGTGATCACCTCTCAACTGACGTTCTATAATATCCGTGCACTGCTTCTCGGTTCGAACGAATGGAACGACGCCAATGAGCTCGACCTGAACAAGCGGTATGCGGACGGCGTGATCATCGGCAGCGATCGATGGATCGAACGGGATGAGCGGACGACACGGCTCTACGGAAAATACTCCTCACGCTTCGGCAAACCGATCTCGGACAATGTGTTGTTCGGATACGATGCAATGTCCATGCTCATCAGACAATTCAACAGCGGTGCGTTGTCGCGCGAACAGCTTGCCGATGCACTCGGTGCGCTTGCTCAGTCGGACGGTATCCGCAATGCCATCTCATTCAGACCGGATCGTGTGAACAGTGCGCTGAATTTCCTTCAGTTCAAGAACGGCACGATGTCGAAACTGCAGACCTATTCCTATCATTGAAATGCCCCGGACCCGATTCCATGAACCGCCCATCCGATATTCCGCCATCAAAGAATGGCCGGAGAACGAACGTCCGCGGGAAAAACTGATCAGCCGCGGAGCCGGATCACTCTCAGACTCCGAGCTGCTCGCGATCCTCATCAATAACGGAACGCAGAATCTCTCAGCGGTGGATGTCGCAAAGAATCTTCTTTCGGAACACCGCTCCCTCCGGAATATCGGAGCGTTGACCGTTGCCGATCTGAAACAGAAACGGAATAGAGGCATCGGGACCGCTAAAGCGGTAATGATCTCCGCCGCATTCGAACTGGCCAGAAGGATATCGGTAAAAAGTATCGAGAATGACGCTCCCATCCGTTCGCCGGAGGATATAGCGGACCGTTTTGCACCGCAGCTGCGCGATCTGAAACAGGAAGTGTTCATGGTGCTCAGTCTCAGCAGCGCGAACAGGATCATCCGTGAAAGGACCGTGACGAAAGGTCTGCTCAATTCATCATTGACGCATCCGCGCGAGGTCTTCCGCGAGGCGATCTTGGAGAACGCTGCGAGCGTGATCTTGATGCACAATCATCCCAGCGGAAATCTCGAACCGAGCAGAGAAGACATCGCCATCACGAAACAGATCGTTGAAGCGGGGAAGATCATCGGTATTTCCGTTCATGACCATATCATCATTGCCGGGGATGGATTTACCAGTATGATGGAACGGGGATTGATGTAAGAGAAACAACTGAAAACAGTAATACTGTCTCTCGCAAAGCCCCAACGGGGCAGGTCGCTAAGACGAAAAAAAAGAAGAAGCCGTCTCAAAAATACCTCTGTCACCCCCGAATGTTCTTGTCGGGGGTCCATTATTGTGGATTCCCGCCAAAAGCATGTCCCAAAGGGATCCCTTCGGGACGGGAATGACACTCCTAACTTGGTGCACTTTTTTTAAGATGGCTTTTTGAAATTTAATATCAGCGCGGTGTTGCCCGTCCTTAGTCACGCTTTGCAGGAAATTCATTTAGAAGAATACTATGATCAAAAAGATCAATCATATCGGAATTGCCGTTACGTCGATTGGACTGTCCTCCGATGTCTTCACAAAATTATTCGGTCAATCAGCAGCGCATACCGAGACTGTCCCTGAGCAGAAAGCGACTATCGCATTCTATCCGGTCGGTGAAAGTTCATTGGAGCTGATCGAATCGACCGCAAAGGATTCCTCCATCGCAAAATTCATCGAGAAGCGCGGCGAGGGAATCCATCATATCTGTCTTGAAACGGACGATATCCGTTCAGAAATGGCCCGGTTGAAGGAACTCGGATTCCAATTCATTCAGAATGAACCGACTGCCGGCGGGGACGGATATTGGGTGGCATTCATCCATCCAAAGTCGGCGAACGGTGTGCTGATCGAACTGTGCGAAAAAATGAAGTAAGGCGTTCCGCTTTCATCAATGGAAAACACCCCCATCCAAATATCGTTCGTTGATAAATTCGACCTTCAGGGAAAACTGGATAACCTTCCCGTGAGTCCGGGCGTTTATCATTTTAAAAATAAAGAAGGGGTGATCCTCTACGTCGGGAAAGCGGTGAACCTTCGCAACCGTGTCCGTCAGTATTTCCATCAGTCCCGCAATCATGAGCCGCGCATCGCATCGATGGTCGCGAAGATATCCGATCTGGAGATCATCACGACGGATTCCGAAGTGGAAGCGCTCATCCTCGAAGCGAATCTGATCAAACTCCACAAGCCGCGGTACAACGTCAATCTGAAGGATGATAAGTCGTATCCGTACATCGTGGTGACGAATGAACCGTATCCGCGCGTATTCGTAACCCGCAGGATCCGCCGTGACGGCTCGCGGTATTTCGGTCCGTACACCGATGTGGTAACGATGCGCGCCGCGCTGAAGACGGTCCGCGATATCTTCATGATCCGCAGCTGCAACTTCCTGATCGATGATGAGTTCATCGCGAAGAAGAAGACACGCGTCTGTCTGGACTATCATATCAAGAAATGCGAAGGACCGTGTGAAGGACTTGTCACCAAGGAACGCTACAACCAAATGATCGCGAATGTGGAGCAGGTGCTGAACGGAAAGATCACGTTCGTCCTTGAATCCTTAGAACAGCAGATGAAGGCGGCGGCAGAACAGCTGAAATTCGAGGATGCATCGCATTACCGCGACAGGATGAAGGAACTCGAGGTCTATTCTTCAAAACAGAAAGTGGTGGACGTGGAACTGCGCGACCGTGATATCGTTGCGGTTGCCGCAGAGGAGGATGATGCATGCGGGGTGATCTTCAAGATCCGTGAAGGGAAAGTGATCGGCCGTCAGCACTATTATATGAACGGAGTGGAAGGGAAGACCGATCCCGAAATTTTGGAAACGCTGGTGCAGCGGTATTATCTTGAGGCGATCGACGTCCCGAAAGAGATCATCCTTTCGTTCGATATCGAATCGAAAACGCTCATCCAGCAGTGGCTCACGCTCCGCCGGAGCGGCGGTGTCTCATTTGTGTTCCCCGAAGGTGGCGAACTTGCAAAACTGATCGCCATGTGCAAGAATAATGCGAAGTTCCTTCTGGATGAATTGAAACTGCAGCGGCTGAAACAGAAGGATTTCATTCCCGCAGCTGTCCGTTCCCTGCAGCGCGATCTTCGGATGCAGAAACCGCCGCGCCGTATCGAATGTTTCGACATCTCCCATTTTCAGGGGACGGAGACCGTTGCGTCGATGGTCGTGTTCGTGGACGGGAAACCGAAGAAGAGCGAATACCGGAAATTCAAGATCAGAAGTGTCGCCCCCTCCGAAGTGAATGACTTTGCCAGCATGAAGGAAGTGATCTACCGCCGTTATAAACGGGTCCTTGATGAAGCATCCGAACTTCCTGAACTGATCATGGTGGACGGGGGGAAAGGACAGCTTTCGAGTGCGGTGGAATCGCTGCGCGAACTGAATCTGCAGGATCACCCTATCATCAGTCTTGCCAAACGGCTCGAAGAGGTCTTTGTTCCTGATCAGACCGATCCTCTCCCGATACCGAAATCCTCTTCCGCACTGCGTCTGCTTCAGCAGGTGCGGGATGAGGCGCACCGCTTTGCCATCACTTTCCATCGATCGCTCCGCGATAAACGGACGCTTCAGACCGAACTGGACCTTATTGAAGGAATCGGTAAAAAACGGGCAAAAGAACTTCTGGAATCGTTCGGTTCCGTGCAGGGGGTGAAATTTGCTACCGCTGAGCAGCTTTCAGAGGTCGTCGGAGAGAAGACCGCTCAAAAAATATTGGAATATTTCGATACCGATGATTCTGCTTCCGTTCAAAAACCTGAACAAAATCCGCTCCCCCCGCCGAACGATACCCTTTCCGCTTCGTAATTTTTCTTTGTTTTTCAACGCAGTTTCGGTTATCTTTAATTTTACTAACAAGCGAAATCCCTTAAATTCACAATATATTGCAGTAAGGAGTTGTAAGGCAGTATGGCTATTATGTCAAAAATGCGAAGCAGCATGCCGGTCATTCTCGTCGGTCTTGTTGTTGTTTTCATTATCACCATCGTGTTCGAATGGGGTATGGATTATTTGGGAATGTCCCGTCAAAGCGACACGGTCGGCAAGATCGATGGAAAAAAGATCTCCTATCAGGAATTTTCGGAACTCGTCCGCCA
>CALROS020000185.1:0-4600 GCA_943369855.1 Chitinophaga pinensis
TGGGAATTCCGTTCAAACCGGAAGCTGACCCGCAACTGTGAGTTCCATCTGATGGAACAAGCCAGGAGACCTGCCAACAGTATGAATCAATACACCTTCGAGGAGTGGGGATGGATTGAGAAATGGACCGCCGGAACGCATCCCGGTCAAACGATATTTCTTAGCCCAATTTTCATCCTTGAAGATTGGGCTTTTTTATTGCAAACATCTTTGAACCGTCTACACATTTTTGAAAAAATTCTTATTCACGATACTATTCTTTTCGGCATTCCTGTATTCCGCTGAGGACACCTCCAAAGTCTATGGGATGACGGATGTCGTCGTGACCGGAATTCGTTCCGCTGTCCCTGTGGAGCAGTTGCCGTCATCCGTCCATGTGCTGGATAGTATGGAGCTATCGCAATTCAACGGCACTTCCCTTGCGGATAAGATCAAGAATTCGACAGGGCTTGTCATGAGGAGCTACGGCGGTAACGGTGCGCTGCAGTCGGTCTCATTTCGCGGACTCGGTTCGGATTATTCCCTCATACTTATCGACGGACAGCGCTACACATCGTTCCAGATCAGCACGGTCGATCTTGGGATCTTCCGGATGAATGAGATCGAGCGGATCGAGGTCGCTTCGGGAGGGAACTCCTCACAATATGGTTCGGATGCGATCGGCGGCGTGATCAATATCGTCACCAAACAGCCCGACGGACGCATGTTCGTCTCGCTGTCGAATACGATCGGTTCGTTTGAACTCTCAGGATTGCAGATCACCGCAGGAGGAGGGGATGATAATCTCTCATACCGAGGCGGGATCGATCTGCGCCGTGCCTCCAACCGATACAACTTTCATTTCGATGACGGAACAGGTGCAATGATGCTTCAGCGCGGAGGTGCAGATTATGCGCTGAAGAATTATTCGATCTCCGCCCGTTCGGTTTTTACGGATGAATTATCGTCACACTTCAGCATCCGCTACTCGACGGCGGACCGGGGACAGCCGGCAGCTGTAACGAATGCCCTCCAGAATAATCGTGGACGCATCAATGACCGGGACCTTTTCATGAATTCGACAACCGACCTCCGGTTGTGGGGAGAAGTATTGCTTTCGTTTCCGGTATCATACCATTATAACAGGCAGACATTCTTCGATCCAGCGATCATTTCTAACGGCATGCCGCTCGATGCTCAGTATGAGAACAATGTCATCGGCGCTGCTCCTCTCGTTCGATATTCATTCTCCCCGGAACATCATCTTACCGCGGGTGGAGAGATATCCTCCGCATCGATCTCCAGCAATGAAGTATTTCCATCGAGGCGGGAACAGGTCAGCGGTTTCCTATCCACCGAACACCATTTTTGGATTTTAACGGATGTGATCCTTTATCCGTCGTTACGGTATGATTCGTTCACCGATACTAAAGGGGATATTTCTCCGAAAATAGGATTCAATGTTCTTATTCTCGAACGACCATCGATCCGTTTGCGGGCAAGTTACGGCAGGAATTACCGGGTGCCGACGTTCAATGATCTGTACTGGATCCGCGGAGGGAATCCATACCTGGAGCCTGAACATTCGAAGAATTTCGACGCAGGTTTAATCGCCGGTGCGCAGTCGGACGATGTTGAGATCAGTGCCGAAGTGAATTACTTCCGGATCGATGCATCCAATAAGATCGTTTGGCAGCCGGTCTCCATAACGGTGTGGAGTCCGGTCAATCTGCAGTCCGTTCTGTCGAAAGGATTCGAAGGAAAGGTGACGCTGAATCTTTGGAAGAATCTGCTGATGGTCAATTATACCTACAATGCTCTCCAAACGCGGAAGACCAGTGAGGATTTTCCCGGAGATGCATCCTTCGGTAAATTGCTTCCGTATGTGCCGCAGGAATTTGCATCTGCGTCGGTCGGGACGGCATTCAATGGATTCTCGGCGAATCTCACCTACGCTTTTACAGGATTCCGATATGAAACATCGGACAATAATCCGAGGTTCTTTCTTCCTGCGTATGACAACATCGATGCGAATATCTCGTACGGATTTGCGGCGGCGGGAGTATCCATTCGGCTGACGGCAGAAGTGAACAATCTCGCCGATATGGACTATCAGCTGATCCGCGGATATCCAGTTCCGTTGCGGAATTACAATATCACGACAACTATTTCTTATTAAATTATACTCAAAGGAAAATCAATGAATGTTTTGAAGTATCTCAGCTGTGCGTTGTTGATCATGACCGGTTGCTCAAAGAATAATCCTGCCGTGCATAATGAAGAGAATGCACTTTCGACGAAAGGCGTGTACATCCTGAACGAAGGGGGATTTACGAAATCCAATTCATCACTGTCACTGTATGTTCCGGATTCCGGGAAGGTCTATCCCGATGTTTTTTTCGCCGCGAATAACCGCGGACTCGGAGATGTGGCGAATGATATCGTGCTGTACGACAATAAAGCATTCATTGTCGTCAACAATTCCCACAAGATCGAGATCATTTCTACGGAAACGCATAAACTGCTTGGAACGATCAATGTCGCAGGGAACAGTCCAAATAAGATCGTCATAGCAAATGCATCAAAGGGATATATAACCAATCTGTATAAAGGAACGGTGACATCATTCAATCCTTCGAACTACGCGGTCATAAAATCTGATATTCCGGTTGGATTGAATCCTCAAGGAATGGCCGTGGCATCAGGAAAACTCTTTGTGTGCAATTCCGGATATGGTGATGACAGCACTGTTTCAGTCATCGATATCTCCAAAGATTCGGTCATTGCAGTGATCAAAACTGCAAAATCACCCACGGATATTGCCGTTGACAATGATGGAGATATCATTGTAGTGTGCAACGGCTATACAGATTTCTCGAATTCAAGCAATGATTCGCCCGGCAATATTACCGTGATCGATGCGGTGTCAAATGCTGTGAAAACCACGATTCCGCTGCCGTTGTCAACGTATGGTCATCCTGGTGAACTTGCAGTCTCTTCTAATGGATATGGATTCACTGTTGTGAAGAACGGATTATTGAAATTCGACACGAAATCCCACACGATCATGCAGTCCGCATTCATCCCAAAAACTTCCTATTCGATCGCAGTCGATAATGTTACTGAACGTGTTTATCTCGGTGATGCGAAGGACTATAACTCCAATGGGAAGCTCTATATCTATGAAAAAACCGGAGCGTTGAAAGATTCAGCATCCGTCGGAATCGTACCCGGGACGATTGTTTTCAAAAGATAATATTGATTGAAAATCGGCTTTTCAAGGGCGGTGAATAATCATCGCCTTTTTTGTTTTTTATGGCTATATTCAAGTGAAATTTCATCATTTTTTGGGAAAATTATGCCTTCTATTACCATATCATCCGGTTCAATCCAGCAGAACTTCAACAACCAATTCGGTGCCTTTGCCGCTCACTCCATCATTAAGCGCTTGTGGGAAAAAGATCATACCATTTGGCGCAGTGAAGAGGTCCACAAGAAGTCCATCCTCAACCGTCTCGGATGGCTGAACAGTCTTGACCTGATGATCGCCAACACAGACATGCTCATCGCATTCGGGAATGAGATCAAAGCAGCAGGATTCAAACATGTTGTGGTACTCGGCATGGGCGGCAGCAGTCTCTGTCCGGACGTTTGCCGTGCGACCTTCGGTTCAGCCCCCGGTTTTCCGGCACTGCTTGTTCTCGACAGCACGAATCCGACATCGGTCCTGCGCATCGAACAGCAGATCGATCTCGCATCAACGCTCTTCATCGTCGCCTCCAAATCCGGCGGAACGACCGAGACGAATATGTTCTACCAGTATTTCTATGACCGCGTTGGAACAGTGAAGAAGAATGCCGGCGAGAATTTCATCGCCGTCACCGATGCGAACACCAAAATGGAAGGCATTGCAAAAGAGAAACTGTTCCGGAAGATCTTCATCAATCCCGAGGATATCGGCGGCAGGTATTCGGCGCTGTCGTATTTCGGACTTGTTCCGATGGCGTTGATCGGAATGGATATCAAGAAACTGCTCCATTCTGCGGACGAGATGAGAAAGCAGAGCAAATTTGAACCTGTTCAGAATCCTGCAGCACAAATGGGTCTGCTGATGGGTGAAGCGCACAACGAAGATATCGATAAGATGACATTCGTCATTTCCAAAGAGATCTCCACATTCGGTTATTGGGCTGAGCAGTTGATCGCCGAAAGCACGGGAAAAGAAGGGAAAGGGATACTGCCGGTAGAAGGTGAAACGATCACCGATCAGTTCGATGCCAATCGTTTCGGTGCGGACCGCTTCGTGATCTTCCTGTTGCTGGAAAAAGATGCAACAGCGTATGCTCGACTGCAGAAGGAATTGACGGAAAAGAATGTTCCGTATGCTGTTGTGCTGCTGAAGGATATCTATGAACTCGGTTCGCAGTTCTTCCTCTGGGAATTTGCCACCGCAATCTCTGCTGTTGTATTGAAGATCAATCCGTTCGATGAACCGAATGTGAAAGAAAGCAAAGACAACACGGTCAGCGTCATCGAAGAATTCAAAAAGAACAATGCGCTTCCGGTAAAGCATACCATCGTCAAAGAACCGCAGGAAACATTATTCGGTGAAGCGACCTAT
>CALROS020000186.1:0-4587 GCA_943369855.1 Chitinophaga pinensis
TGCTGCGGTGACGATCAATGGTTCAGCAGTGGTTGTGGACGGGTATCTGAAGAATTCAGCCGGCATCACTCGTACCGCCGGAACATTCACTTTCAACAACGGCAGCACCTATGAACATGCGCTCAACAGCGGCACGATTCCGACATCCACTTGGAATACCGGCTCTACGTGTCTCATCACCGGTGTCACCAGCGCAGCTCCAAGCGGTGCAAATCAGAATTTCTACAATTTTACATGGAATTGTCCGGGGCAAACAACAGGACTCAATACCGGTTGGGATAATATCACGATCGGCGGGAATGTCACCTGTTCAGCATCCGGCGTGAGTGCTGCGCAGCAATTCAGAATGACCTCCGCTGCAGTAACACGTACCATCCTGATCATGGGGAATATCATCGTCAACGGCGGATTCATCACCGCAACCGGTTCGAGCGGCGCCGCGCAATACAACATAAATGTTATCGGCAATATCGACATTCAGAGCGGAAAACTCGGTCTCAGCAACGGATCCGCCGGGATCGCAACGTGGAAGGTCTGCGGGAATGTCTCCATCGCAAGCGGTGCGCAATTTGTCGTGCCGTCGAACACGACAACCGGAACGAGGCTGGTCTTCGCCAAAAAGAACGGGACACAGACATATTCCAATGCGGGGACCAATGCGAATTTGAATTACGGAGTGGACAGCAACGCAACCGTTCAGCTCAATTCGCCGTTAACCGTCGGCAACACCACGACAGGATTCCTTGTTCTGACCAGCGGAACATTCGTTACAACATCCACCAACATCATCACGCTGAACTCCGGAGCCTCCGTATCGGGCGGAAGCTCAACGGCATATATCAACGGTCCGATGACCTTGACCGTCGCAGCGACCAGTTCCACAAAAACATTCCCGATCGGGAAAGGTTCATCCTACCGTCCGATCACTCTTGTTCTGAATCATGATGCAGCGACCGCTACATCCTATAAAGCGGAAGTGTTCAATGCGCTGGTATCTTCGCGGACCGTTCCGAGCGGTTTGGACAGTGTTTCATCGGTGCGATATTACACGGTCACCAAAGGATCCGGGGCGAATCTTTCCGGTTCCCTCGGCGGAACGATCCAAATGAGCTACGGTGCGGATGACAATGTACCCGATGCAACATTGCTCCGAACTGCAAAAGATGACGGAGCGGGATCATGGTCGAATCTCGGAGGGAGCGGAACGGCGAATACAACCGGAACGATCACATCGAATACATTCTTCACACTCAACTCCACGAATGATTTCATTCTCGCCACCGCAACACCGGCAGTCGTTGCGGTCGTTCCCACTGTTTCAACGACAACCATCACCGATATTTCAACAGTGACGGCAAGCGGTGGAGGAAATGTGACGAATGACGGAGGCGCGTCCGTTACCGCTCGCGGCATTTGCTGGAACACGGGAGGAACACCGACGATCTCGGATAACACAACATCGAACGGCACCGGGAACGGATCGTTCACAAGTTCATTGACATCGCTTACGGCAGGCGTTACGTATTTCGTCCGCGCCTATGCAACGAACAGTGCAGGAACAGGATACGGTTCCGAAGTCTCATTCACGACATTGGCTGCACTTGCTGCTCCGACTGTCACCACAACGAGTGTGTCGAACATCGTTAATACAACAGCGGCCGGCGGCGGAAATGTGACGGCATGGGGCGGCACGAATGTCACTGCGCGCGGTATCTGCTGGAATACAGCGGGGACTCCGACACTGGAGAATGCGGTCGATTATACATCGAACGGCACCGGGACCGGCTCGTTCACAAGTTCGCTCGGCGGACTCTCGCTGGGGATGACCTATTACGTCCGTGCATACGCAACGAACAGCGTCGGCACATCGTACGGTTCAGAAGTTTCATTCTCAACTCCCGCAGCTCAGCCCGATGTTGTGAAAGTGGTTGCGCAGGACGGATCCAAGGATTACACAACAGTGCAGGCTGCATTCGACGCAGTAACGAGCAACTACACGGGTAAATGGTACATCTATGTAAAGAACGGAACGTACTATGAGAAGCTTCTGCTTGCAGCGGGGAAGATCAACGTTGTACTCGTCGGTGAGAGCAGGGATAACACCATCCTGACCTATGATGATTATTCCGGTAAGAATGTGAACAGCAGCGGTACATCCACTTCATACAGTGTTGCGATCGATGCGGACGATTTTGAGGCGCAGAACATCACATTCCGGAACACCGCCACGGCTGCTCAGGCCGTAGCTCTGCGTGTGAACGGAGACCGTCAGGAATACTACAATTGTAAAATGCTGGGATATCAGGATACGTATTATACCTGGGGAGGAAGCCGCGCACATCGTATCTATAATAAGGACTGCTATATTCAAGGATCGGTCGATTTCATCTTCGGACGAGACATTGCGTTATTCGAGAACTGCACATTGAATATGATCAGAAATACCGGAACGATCACGGCTGCAAATACGGATGCGGGATACTCCTACGGATATGTCTTTAAGAACTGCACCATCACCAACGATGCAACAGGATATGACGGCAATCCCGTAACGACATTCTATCTCGGCAGACCATGGCAGTCAAATCCTCGAGTAGCATTCCTGAATTGCAGTGAACCGGCGGCATTGAATTCACTCGGATGGTCCTCTTCCTCCGCCGGCAGCGCGACCACAGCGGACTGTTTCTTCTCGGAATATAACTGTACCGGTGACGGTTCGGCAACAGGAGGCCGGGCGGCATTCTCATCACAGTTGAGCTCCGGTGCCGCTGCGAATTACACGACCGCGAATATCTTCGCCAAGAATACCAGTTCCAATCCGTACGGAGCCAATTGGGTCCCTTCGCAGGAAGCGGTCGATTATACTCCGCTGCCTGTGGAACTTGTCTCCTTCACTGCTTCAGTGAACGGGCGGAGCGTGATATTGAACTGGTCCACAGCAACGGAAGTGAATAATGCAGGATTTGAGATCCAGAAGTCAGAGGTCAGAGGTCAGAGATCAGAAACGAAATGGATAACAATGGGATTTGTTGAAGGGGCAGGGTGGTCCAATGCAGCTCATCAGTATTCGTATTCTGATAACGTTACCGCCGGAACGACCGTTGCCTACCGTTTGAAACAGATCGACCGTGATGGAAAATTCACCTACAGCAATACCGTCGAAGCAGTGACAGCGCTTTCCGCGAATGATTATGTTCTGTCGCAGAACTATCCGAATCCGTTCAACCCGAGTACGACCTTCAGCTTCGCGGTGAAGAATGCCGAACGGACGACGGTGAAAGTATACAATCTTATCGGACAGGAAGTCGCAGTGTTGTTCAACGATGTTGCACAGCCGAACCAGCTGTACACGCTCCGTTTCGATGCTAAGGATCTGCCGAGCGGTATCTATCTGTATTCGCTCCGTTCTACAAGCAGAAATGAAGTGAAAAAGATGATGTTGATGAAATAGTTATTTCCATAGCAGAGACGCAAAGACGCAAAAAGAATACTTCTCGTTCCTGATGTAAGTTGGGGACGAGAGCTAAAAGAAAGATCATCCTGTTGTTAGCGGCGCCCGAATAGCCAGTGTAAGTGTCCTGGATGTTTCGCTCTGCCCAACATGACAAGGACCGCTTATTGTATCAAAGGGCTATTCATTATTTCAATGGTGCACACGGTAGTTAGAATTATTTAAATAGAAAAGAGAGAACGATGAAACTCGGAAAATATTTTGCTGTGATGATTTTGTTCGGATTCACAATGCTTGCCGCCCAAATTCCGGCATCCGCCGTCTGGCCGCTTACCGCGAATCAAACCGCCAATGTCACGGGAAGCATTACCGCACCTGACCAGCAGCTCAGTTCCATGCAGGCGACCTACAGCGCGAGTGTACAGAGGAGCAGTCCCACGCCGACCGCAGGTGCATGGACCGCTGAAGCCGCCGAGAATTCCGCGCGGTATCTTCAATTCGTTGTCCGTCCGTCAGGAAATAATTCGCTGAAGGTCTCCACGGTGTCGATGAATCTGTATGTGAATTCGGGGAGCGGAATGAGAGCGAATGTCTATTATTCGAAGGATTCACTCTTCGCATCGAAGACCCAGATCGGAACAACATTCACGCTGACGCCGGCTGCTCCCGGAACGCCGAACGTGACGGCTTCACCGAATGTTGATGTGAACAACGGCGAGAGCTTCTATGTCCGCGTCTATCCGTGGAACATCGGGGCAACGACGGGAAAATATGTCATCACGAACAATGTGACGGTCTCCGGAACGACACTTTCGGCAACTGCAGTGCTCGCTTCGGTCAGTTCATTGGAGCAGTTCGCTCAACCGGCCGGTTCACCGTCGGCGATGCAGCAGTATACCCTCACCGGGACCGGACTGACATCAAATGTTATCGTTACTCCGCCCGCAAATTTTGAAGTATCGTCGGATTCAGGAACCACATGGAACAATTCTTCGTTGTCGTTGCCTGTCAGCGGCGGCTCCATCACCGGTCAGCCGGTGAAGATCAGTGTGCGTCTCAACGCATCGTCCGCCGGAATGGCATCGGGAGTGATCACTCACACCAGTACCGGTGCAACCTCCGCCGAAGTATCGGTG
>CALROS020000187.1:0-4584 GCA_943369855.1 Chitinophaga pinensis
AGGATTGATCAACGTGCAGTATGCAATGAAGGATAATAAGATCTATGTGCTTGAAGTGAATCCGCGCGCATCACGGACAGTACCCTTCGTCGGAAAAGCGACAGGACTTCCGCTCGCGAAGATCGCCGCAAAAGTGATGGTGGGAATGAAACTGAAGGATCTCGGCGTTCTCGATTTCGACTTCACGAAAGTGAAGCATATGTCCATGAAAGAATCGGTCTTCCCGTTCAACAAGTTCCCCAAAGTGAAGATGTTCCTCGGACCGGAGATGCGTTCCACGGGAGAAGTAATGGGCATCTCCCAGTCCTACGGCGCCGCGGTGGCAAAAGCGCAGCTCGCCGCAGGGAATCCGCTGCCGAAAGAAGGGACGATCTTTGTCAGTGTGAACAATAATGATAAGACCGCCGAAACGGTCGGCATTATGAAGGATTACGCCAGTCTCGGTTTCAAGATCATCGCCACGGAAGGGACGACGAAATTCCTGAAGTCCAACGG
The DNA here is from genome assembly GCA_943369855.1 of Chitinophaga pinensis. Lineage (GTDB taxonomy): Bacteria > Bacteroidota > Ignavibacteria > UBA10030 > UBA8401 > UBA8401. Next base: position 496 of record CALROS020000187.1, read on the forward strand.
AGTTGAAGCACGCTCCGTCTTCAAAGTGAATGAAGGACGGCCGAACATCGTGGACGCCATTAAGAACGGTGAAGTGCAGATGGTGATCAATACGCCGCTCGGGGAAGAATCCCGATATGATGAATACTCCATCGGCTGGGCCGCAATCCAGCAGAAGATCGCATTCATCACCACGCTCTCCGCCGCTGCGACCGCAGTGAAGGGGATCGAGAGGATCAGACAAGGGAAGATGAGTGTCAAATCGATCCAGGAATATCATCGGGAATATCAGTTCGGCACCGCGCGAAAATAATGTTTGTGTGAATTTTGTGTCTTAGTGTTTTTGTGGCTATGATCGTTGTTGTTGTTGTCATATGAATGAGTTGATCATTCTCCATTACGAAAATATATTTCCTCATGCCGCGCATCAAACTCGAACTCCCGACGCAGTTCCATTTCACGACCGAGATCCCGATCCGTATCTCCGACATCAACTACGGCGGACATCTTGGGAATGATGCCGTCCTCTCCATTATCCACGAAGCGCGACTGCGCATGCTCATTGAACACGGCTGGACGGAAATGAGCGTTGAAGGTGTGGGCCTCATCATGTCGGACTCCGCGGTCCTGTATAAATCCGAGGCATTTTACGGAGAATCGCTCCGCATACAGATCGCAGTGAAAGATTTCTCTCGCTTTGGGTGTGATATTTATTATCTTATCCGTGAACGTGAGAGCGGCAGGGAGGTCGTGCAGGCGAAGACCGGCATCGCATTCTTCAATTATCAGGAACGTAAACTCGCACCGGTCCCCGAAAAATTCCAGGCACAATTCCGAAGCTGACCTCACCCGATACCCACATCAACTTGTCTACGACTATGGTACCAGCTTTCCGCTTTACCGCAATGGTCTCCGCCTTCCTTCTCTGTTCTATGTTTCTGTACGGCCAGGAAGCCGAACCGAAAGAAGAAGCTCTCTATTTTATGGCAAGTGCTGCCGTCGGTAATTTTACAATGAAGGCGGACAACGATTTCAGAAAGATCTATTCCAACATGACCCTAACAAAGAATTTTGCGGCGGGGCTCGGCACACGGTCGATGGTGCTCATTGCAAAATACCGGGAATTCTCCGCAACAGGCCGCTCCGCTGTGACGAATATCGATCTTCTCGGTAAAGCCGAATGGAAACAAAAATTCTATGAAGCGGGAATTAGGATCCGCGGAGACGAGATCCCGCTGTATCTTGATCTTCTGTATGTCGCGACCCGAGCTGATGAGATGATCACCACGGAATCACCCGTGATGGCCGAGTTGACCGCCAGCAGCAGCAAAGAGAGCAGGGGCATCGGCGGTGCGGTCGGGATCTCATTGAAACTCGCCGGAATGATCAGGATCTTTGCGGAGGCGGAATATTGCAAACTGGCGGAACTGCAGATCGATCTGTTGGGACGTCCGAGTCCTGAACTCGGCGGGACCAATCTTTCAGCCGGTGTCCAATTGTCGTTCTAACATCAGGGGATCTTATGAAAAAACTTCTGACGCTGTTCGTGCTCTGTATCGCATTCTCTTCCTGTGAAAAGATGGTTGAGAACAATGATGAGAGTGTCAACTATTCCTCACTGGCCATGCAGCCGGACCGTGATTCCATCTTCATCAATGAGAACAATGAATCATGGACCGTTACCTTGATCGGGACGATCCTCAATACATCGGAGCGGACCTTGTCCAATTCAGGACTGATGACCGAAGCACGCCTCACGGTCACAACGGTGGATACTTCTTATCAGTCCGTTGATGTTAAGAAGGCACTCTGGTTCTCATCAAACACTGCCGTCGCATCCGTGTCGAACGGGATCATCACCGGAAAATCACCGGGATATGCCGCCATCACCGCAAAGATCGGGAATACCGTCACCGATCCTCTTATTGTGAATGTTCGAGCGGTGAATACCGCTCCCGGTCTTTCACTCGACGCTCCTCCGGCGATCCTCATCTTCGAGAATTTTACGACCGTGTCGGGAATGGTGCAGAGTCAATCCAAACTGAGCGTGCGCGAGCCGCAGTCCGGATTCTATGCCGCAACAGTGCCGTATACAGCTTCCGGTGTGTTCAGTACAACGGTCACAGGATTGAATCAGGGCATCCGCACCATTACGGTTCGTGCAGCGAATTCGGTGGATACAACGAAGTTCAATGAACGGACGAAGATCGTGGCTTATTATCAGCCGAATACTCCGGGAGCCAACGCTATCGTTGGAAATTGGCTCGGCACCACCCTTCTGACCACGTTGAAGAAACAATTCAACTTCTCCATCTCGAACAGCATCATCCCCACACGATATGACATCACAGGGAAACTGGATATCCAGTTCGAAGGCGTCGGTCTGGTGCAGGATATCGATCTTATCGGTGTTCTGAACAGCAACGGAACGATCTCCGCCTCGCTGACAAAATCGTATCAGGGATTCACCATCAGCGGAAAATTCAGCGGATATTTCAAGAACGACGGGACCGGTCAAGGGGATTACAGCGCACAGGCCACAAAGAGCGGCTGGCCCAAGATCAGTTTCAACGATAAATGGACGGCGGTAAAATTACCGTGATCCGAATTGCAGTCATAGCTTTGCTGTTCTCATTGCTCACCGGATGCGGAGTAACTCAGCCGGTGCGTCCTATCGAAGAAGGGAAGACCGAGATCATCGCATCACTCGGCGGCCCGATCATTCCCGTCGGCTCCATCGCATTTCCCGTTCCCTATCTTAATGTCGGCATGCTCTATGGAATTCAGCAGAATCTTACCGTCTATGGTAATGCACATATTACCGCGTTACTCTTCAAGGATATCGGTCTGGACGGTGGATTCTGCTCCCGGCTGCTGCCTGAAAAGGGGATCCGTCCTGAAATAACACTCAATGGAAGGGCATATCTCTTCAGCGATGCATTTCGCGGAAACACTATCCGCGTATTCCCGATGGCGACACTTACCGGGAGCTATTCCGTCGGTGAACGGTCTCTGCTTTATTTCGGTGCGGACAATCTGTATCAATTCTCCAACAGGGATTGGTTCGTCTCATCTTTTGTCGGATACAGTTTCCCCGTCGGGGGATCGGTGCTGCTGCAGTGTGAAACAAAATGGATGGCGATGAATAAGGATACGCGTCATGGGGTGTTCGAAGGACTGGCGTCGGTCGCCGGTAAAGGGAATATCGGACTGTTCATTGGACTGCAGGCGGGGCTGCAATGAAGAACTTCCATATGCTCATATCATTCATCATCGCTTCGGCAGGATTCTCACTCTCCGGTTGTTTCGATCTTGATGCATCGTTATTCAATTCCGCTCCGCTGAAATCGTACTCGCTTTCAACGGCAGTGATCCCCGAATCACTCCGCACGCAGGTCGTTCTGACATCGCAGGGGAAAAAGATCTACGGCTATTTCATCCGCTCCTCCGATCCGAATCAAAAGAATGTCGTACTCTACAGCCACGGCAACCGCGACCATCTGCAGTTCTATTGGGACAGGGCGGAGCATTTCTATTCGATGGGATTCAACGTCTTCATCTATGACTATCAGGGATACGGAATGAGCGAGGGGGAGCCGACCGAAGAGGCGATCTACTCCGATGCAACGGCGGCATATCAGTTCCTGCGGAATTCCATGGGATATGCGGACGGACAGATCACGGCGTACGGATTCTCGCTGGGGGGAGCTCCGACCACCTATCTTGCGGCGAATGTCTTTACACCTCGGCGGGTCATTCTTGAAGCGGCCTTCGCGTCGGCGTCGTCATTGAGCCAAAGCGGAACACTGCTCGATCTTCCGGGAACGTTCGTGATGAAAGGGGAGTATAATAATGCGGAGAGGATCAAGAGTGTCACGTCGCCTCTGCTGATCATCCACGGAACGGATGATACATTCATCGACATGGAGAAGAATGGAAAAGTGATCTTCCAAAATGCGAACGATCCGAAGACGTTCATCGCGGTCCCCGGTGCGGACCATTCCACGATCCCGTCCACGATGGGCATTGCAGTCTATCGTCAGACGGTGAAAGATTTCATTCTCAATTAGTTGCGTAATTGTAGGACACCCTGCCAGGGTGTCCTACAAA
>CALROS020000188.1:0-4566 GCA_943369855.1 Chitinophaga pinensis
ATCGTCTCAAAAGGGATCTCCGCAGGTCGCGGCAACAACACCTATCGCGGACTCGTCAGTATCGGCAAGAATGCGACCAACTCACGCAACTACACACAGTGCGATTCGATGCTCATCGGGAACAAGTGCAGCGCGAATACCTTCCCGTACATTGAAGTGAGGAATTCATCGTCGAGCGTCGAGCATGAAGCATCCACCTCCAAGATCGGCGAGGATCAGATCTTCTATTGTAAACAGCGCGGTATCAACACAGAGAATGCCATTTCGATGATCATCAACGGATTCGCGAAGGAAGTCTTCAAGAATCTGCCGATGGAATTCGCGGTGGAAGCACAGAAATTGCTGGGCATATCGCTTGAGGGCAGCGTAGGTTAGTTCTATTGCCACCCCCAAAGGGATGCCTTCGGCAAAAGGCACTAAGACACAAATTTAGAGAAAAATATTTCACACAAAAACGAAAAGAACATTATGAGCAATATGATAGAAATAAAAGATCTACACGCGAACGTCAACGGAAAAGAGATCCTGCGAGGGATCAATTTGACAGTGAAAGCGGGCGAAGTGCACGCGATCATGGGACCGAACGGTTCAGGAAAGAGCACGCTTGCTCAGGTATTGTCCGGTCATCCGGCATATGAAGTGACGAAGGGAAGTGTCACATTCGAAGGTCAGGATCTGCTCGATATGGAACCGGAAGTACGCGCTCATGCAGGGGTCTTCCTTGCATTCCAGTATCCGGTGGAAATTCCCGGTGTCAGCAACAGTTACTTCCTGAAAGCGGGATTGAATGAGATCCGCAAATCGCGCGGCGAAGAGGAACTCGATTCCATGCAGTTCCTGAAACTGCTGAAAGAGAAGATGAAGATCGTCGAGATGGATGCGAGTTTCATCAACCGTCCCGTGAACGAAGGATTCTCCGGCGGCGAGAAGAAACGGAATGAGATCCTGCAGATGGCCGTGCTTGAACCGAAACTGGCGATCCTCGATGAGACCGACTCCGGTCTGGATATCGATGCGCTGAAGATCGTCTCCACCGGTGTGAACAAACTGAAATCACCGAAGAATGCAGCCATCGTTGTGACGCATTATCAGCGTCTGCTGAATTACATCGTGCCGGACGTCGTACACGTATTGGTGAAAGGCCGCATCGTGAAAACGGGCGGAAAAGAACTTGCTATGGAACTCGAAGCAAACGGCTACGATTTCATCCGCGAAGAAATGCTGCAGTCAGCGTGATGGGAGAGCAGAATATGACACACGAGTTCAATCATTATTTCACCGATTTTCAGAAGTTCCAGAGCAACGGCGCTGCGAAGAGTCCTTCGTGGGTGAATGACCTGCGCAAATCCGCTCTTGCGGATTTCGAGAAAAAGGGATTCCCCACAACGAAACTTGAGGATTGGAAATATACGAACGTTGCGGCGATCGCAAAGTCCCCGTTCAATTATTCTTCCAAGGCGGGTACCGTCTCCGCTGAATTTGTCCGGTCATTATTGGTAGAGGGAATAGACCAATTTGTCATCACATTCGTGAACGGACATTATTCCCGGGAGCATTCACAGCTGGAAGGACTTCCGACCGGACTTGTGGTGAAGAACCTGATCGAAGCGTATACGACGCACAACAATCTCGTTGAAGAACATCTCACGAAATATGTGCAGTATCAAAAGAATACGTTCACCGCACTGAATACGGCGTTCATCAATGACGGTGTGTTCGTTCATGTGCCGGAGAATCTTGAAGTACTGAAGCCGATCACGATGCTGTTCATCTCCACAGAGACCAAGGGGGAGCAGACAGCAGCGCATATCCGCAATCTGATCATTGCAGAAGAGGGGGCGATGGTCAACTTCGTCCATAGTTTCGTATCGGCAGAGAGTGTTAATACGAATCTGACGAATGTGGTCACGGAGATCATCGCGAAAAAGAAGAGTTCCGTTGAATTGATAAAGGTGCAGCGAGAAAGTGAATCCGCGTTCCATGTGGAGAACTTGTATGTGCATCAGCATCGCGAAAGCAACATCCATGTTTTCTCCCTGGCGGTCGGCGCTGCCATCGCACGCAATGACATGAGCGTGATCATCGACGGCGAATCGACCGAATGCAATCTGAATGGACTCTATATCACCTCAGGCGAACAGCTGATCGATCATCATACCTTCATGCATCACATCCATCCGAACTGTCCCAGTCATGAGCTGTTCAAAGGGATCCTGATGGACAAGTCCAGAGCGGTATTCAATGGAAAAGTGTATGTCGAGCCCGAAGCACAGAAGACCGATTCCAAACAGACGAACCGGAATCTTCTCCTGTCGGATGACGCGGTCGTCGACACGAAACCGGAACTGGAGATCTTCGCCGATGATGTGAAGTGCACACACGGAGCAGCGGTCGGCGGAATGAACGAGACCCATTCGTTCTATCTGAAGACGCGCGGCATCTCTGAAGGAAGTGCACGCGGCATCCTTACCGTCGGCTTTGCAGCAGAAGTGACACAAAAGGTCCGGCATGAGGCACTGCGCCGCCATGTTGATGCGATCGTTGTGGATCATTTACGGAAAAAGTTCGGGACCGGCAATCTTCCCGATATCGTTCACAGTTAGCAAATGGAGCGGACCGGTACAACAGCCGGTCTGCCGTATGTATGACACTCCTCGAAAAAGAATTATCATTTGATGTAAGCCGGATCCGAAAGGATTTCCCGATCCTGACGCAGACCGTCCACGGGAAGCCGCTCGTATATCTGGACAATGCAGCGACGACACAGAAACCGAACGCTGTCCTCGATATTCAGAACATCTATTACCGCGAACAGAATTCGAACATCCACCGCGGTGTTCATCGCCTCAGTGAACTTGCTACGTTCGAATACGAGAAGGCGCGCGGGAAGATCAAGAATTATATCAACGCAGCAGACAATAAAGAGATCATCTTTACTGCCGGGACAACGGCAGGGATCAATCTGATCGCCCAGAGTTTCGGGAAGACATTCCTGAACGAGGGGGACGAAGTGATCATCTCAGCGATGGAGCATCATTCGAATATCGTTCCATGGCAGATCATGTGTGAGGAACGCGGCGCGAAACTGCGCGTGATACCGATGACGGACGACGGTGAATTGATCATCGAAGAATATCAAAAGATGCTCAATGCGAAGACGAAGATCGTTTCCGTTGTGTACGTCTCCAACTCGCTTGGGACAGTGAATCCCGTCAAAACGATCATCGACCTTGCTCATCAGAACGGTTCAAAAGTATTGATCGACGGCGCGCAGGCTGTGGCGCACATGGCCGTGGATGTCCGTGAACTGGACTGTGATTTCTTCGTCTTTTCCGGTCATAAACTGTTTGGTCCGACCGGCATCGGAGTGATGTACGGGAAGGCCGCATTGCTCGAGCAGATGAAACCGTATCAGGGCGGGGGAGATATGATCCTATCCGTCACATTCGAGAAGACGACCTACAATGATCTTCCGTACAAGTTTGAAGCAGGCACTCCGAATATCGTCGGCGGAATCGGGCTTGGCGCAGCGATCGACTATGTGAATACCATCGGACTTGATGCGATCAATCAGTATGAACATGAACTGCTCGCCTACGGAACGAACTTGTTGAAGAACATCGACGGTGTGCGGATCATCGGCACGGCAAAAGAAAAGGCGAGTGTACTCTCGTTCGTAATGGAACATGCGCATCCGCACGACATCGGCACGATCCTGGACAGCGAAGGGATCGCCGTCCGCACCGGTCACCATTGCACGCAGCCGGTGATGCAGCGGTTCGGCATCCCTGCAACAGCCCGTGCGTCGCTCTCATTCTATAACACGAAAGAGGAACTCGATGTGCTCGTCCGCGGTATCCAAAAGGTGAAGGAGATCTTCGGATGAGCGAATTGAACGAACTGTATCAGCAGCTCATCCTGGAGCATAACAAGAGTCCCCGCAATTTCAAGAAGCTGGAATTATTCACGCATGATGCGGACGGTTACAACCCGCTCTGCGGCGATCATTATCATATCTGGCTGAAGCTGGACGGCGAGACGATCTCGGATATCGGATTCCATGGAAGCGGATGCGCAATCTCAAAATCATCGGCTTCGATGATGACCGCTGCCATCAAAGGGAAGAAGATCGCGGAAGCGAAAGAACTGTTCGAGAAATTCCATTCGGTGATCATGACCAAGATCGGTGATGACATCTCCGAAGAGAAGATCGAAGAATTGGGAAGCCTGGGAGCATTGGCCGGCGTCAGAGAATTTCCGGCACGGATCAAATGTGCGAGTCTTGCGTGGCATGCCTTCAACGCCGCGCTGAATCAATCAGCACCGACCGTTTCCACTGAACAGGAAAAAAATTAACAGAAAATGTCATTTCGAGACTGACGTTCATAGTCGGGCGAGAAATCTGGGAGAATCTTCAGATTTCTCACTTCGCTTCAAGCAAGAACTCGTGAGCTCGTTCGAAATGACAAATGCAACACAGACTGAATTGGTCAATAAGAAGATTATTCAATAACAATGAACTAACGTATGGAAAACCAACAACCTCCCAATTTCTTACCGCAATCA
>CALROS020000189.1:0-4563 GCA_943369855.1 Chitinophaga pinensis
AGCTCGTTCGAAATGACATAAAAAAATTAATATTTCAGAAGTTTCCATATATTTTCGAAAGACCGACATGAACCGTTTCGCCCTGCTCTTCCTGACCATTACCGCCGCTGTATTCGCGGCCGCCCAGGATTCCCCAAAAAAGTATTGGATCTATTTTACCTCGAAGGAGAACTCGGCTCTCGCAAAATCCTCCTCCCCGGCAGATGCGGCACGTGCGATAGGAATTTCCGACCGCGCAATTCTCCGCCGTTCAAAGGTATCGAAACAGATCATTACCGAGGAGGACCTGCCCGTCTCCGCCTCATTCATTACAACACTCGAACAACGAGGGGTGAAGATCCAAAACCAATCACGGTGGTTCAATGCGGTTACGGCCTATCTGACCGCTTCGCAAATAACAGCGATCGAACAATTCCCGTTCGTCCGCTCCATACAGCCGGTCGGGATGTTCACACGGACCGAATTGCCGCAGACAGAGAATCATTTTTCAAAGACCGAAACTGCTACGGCAGATCCTGATTCGCAGTTGTACGGGAAGTCCATCACACACATGCGGAGCATCAACGCTATCGCCGTTCATAAGATCGGGATCAAAGGGCGCGGTGTTCTCGTGGGGATGCTCGACACGGGATTCCGATGGAAGACACACGAAGCGATGCAGAATATGATTTCGTACAAAAAGATAATAGTACGGCAAATGATGCCGGTGAGATGATCAATAATCCCAGTCAGGATTCCCATGGAACCGGCACCATGTCGTTGGTCGGCGCCTATAAAGAGGGACAGTTGGTGAGTCCCGCCTACAATGCAAGCTTCATCCTCGGTAAGACCGAATATGTCCCCACCGAAACACATGTGGAAGAGGATAACTGGGCAGCGGCGATCGAATGGATGGAGAATGCGGGGGTGGACGTTGTCAGCAGTTCGCTCGGATACAACACATTCGATTCGGGTGTAAATTATGTTTGGGCAAACGGAGATATGAACGGCCGCACAGCGATCGTTTCGAAAGCGGCGGTGCTTGCCGCCCGACGCGGTGTGGTTGTGGTCAATGCAATGGGCAATGAGTACCAAACCAGCCCCCCATCCATCACCGCGCCTGCAGATGCGGACAGCATCATCTCCGTCGGTGCGGTCACCGCAAGCGGATTCCTCGCGGGATTCAGTTCCAACGGTCCCACATCGGACGGACGGATGAAACCGGATGTTATGGCGCACGGTGTCGGAACATATTGGGCAACAACGGGCGGCAAGAGCACCTACAGCGGCGGCTCGCAGGGAACATCGCTGGCAACACCGCTCGTTGCCGGTGTTGCGGCAATGATCCTTTCGGCTCATCCCGAATTGACGCCGATCCAGGTGCGTGATGCGCTCCGCAATACCGCCAGCAACGCGGCAAAACCGAACAACGACATCGGCTGGGGGATCATCAACGCGTATCAGGCGGTGTTGTATAACGGCATGACGATGAGTACGGATCCCGAGATCACCTTCACGAAGGATAGTAATTATCTTGTCGGAATGTTCGTCGTGTCGAAGTCCGTCATCAAAAAAGATTCGGTCCGTCTCTATTATACACTGAACAACGGCTCCACCTTCATTCCCGTCCCGATGACACTCACCGACATTGTGGACTCGGCAACGAATTCCGGACGGTATGCGGTGACCGTTCCGTTCTCCGGTATCACGCCGCGGTTCTATGTCCGCGCAGTCGATGCGGGAAATATTTCACGCACGAATCCGGTCAATGCACCGACAGAACTGTACGATGCAAAGACCGGCACCACCGGTGTTCCAAAAACGAATCCGGTACCGGCCGAATTCACGCTGCTGCAGAACTATCCGAATCCGTTCAATCCGTCAACGCTCATCAGTTTTGACGTGCCCCGGGCGGGGATCATTTCTTTGAAAGTGTATGACGTTCTCGGCAAGACCGTAGCAACACTCGTGAACGGTGAAACATCGTTCGGCAGACATACGGTGCAGTTCAACGCTGCGGGACTCGCCAGCGGAGTGTATTTCTATCGCCTTCAGAGCGGCGATTTCGCTCAAACAAAGAGGATGATGCTCCTCAAATAATATGATGACTCTTGAGACGCTTCTTGCGTGCTGTTGTATTCTTTTCCCTGTTTCTGAAGTAGCGTTGATGATCTTTAAGCGGTCGGACAAGTCTTCGTCTGAACAGGATGACCGCGGCTCGTTGAGGATCCTTTGGCTCACTATTTCCGCCGCTGTGGCAATTTCCGTCACCGCGGGTCAGTTCGGCACAGTGCGGCTGCCCATCTCACAATTCCTCTGCGGAACCACTGCTCTGACATTGTTCGCGGCCGGATTCATCGTGCGGTGGACGGCGATCATCTCTCTCGGAAAATTTTTCACTGTGGATGTCTCCGCACTGCACGATCATGAACTGGTCGTGCGCGGCATCTACACGTACGCACGGCATCCTTCCTACACCGGTCTGCTGCTGCAGTTCGCGGGACTCGCGTTCTATTTTGGTACGTGGATCAGTGTGTCAGTCATGATCATACCGATCACAGCAGCCGTCCTCTACCGCATCCGGTGTGAAGAGATCGTGCTTCGCAACATCTTTGGCGGCCGGTATGACGAGTATATGAGCAGAACTCGGATGCTGATTCCCGGTATACTCTGATTTCTTTGTGTCTTTGTGTGAGACAAGGCGATATTTCCATCCCCAATGTATTGGTCTTGGGGATTTTTATTGTACATTTACAACAGTATGAATCTCTTCGTTCAAACGCCGTATTATCTTGCCATTCTGCTCTTCGCGTTCGGTTATGCGGCGGCATATTTCATGTACCGGTACACGGTGCCTCAGGTCTCCGCTGCAAAAAAGACGGTGCTTGTACTGCTCCGCGGAACGGCTTTGGCGCTCATCCTTCTTGCACTCTGCGAACCGCTGCTGCAGTTCGTGTCCCATGAATCGAAAAAACCTGCGGTGGCTCTGCTGGCGGACAACTCCCTCAGTATGACACAGAAGGACGGAGCAGGCGACCGCGCGAAGATCCTTCGATCGTTACTGGCAAGCGATGCAGTCAAACTGTTATCCGGCAAGTCCGACCTGAAGATCTACACATTCGCACAGTCCATCGAAGAATTTTCCGGCGATTCCCTGAAAGCGGACGGCGGCGGCACCAATATCTCCTCCGCTCTGCAGTATTCGCTGAAATCCATCGACGATCTGCGCGGCATCATCCTTTTGTCGGACGGCAACTATAATGCCGGTGCGAATCCGCTCTACGATGCGGAGAAGAGCCGTATTCCCGTCTTCACCGTCGGCATCGGCGACACGAACGATCAGAAGGATATCTCCGTCGCAAAACTGCTGACGAACTCCATCGGTTATGTCGATGCGGCGATCCCCGTGGAAGCGTCCGTCCGCTCTTCCGGATTCTCTCCGAGGAGCGTCACCGTTTCATTGCTTGAGGACGGGAAGAAGATCGACGAGCAATCCGTGAAGCTCACATCGACGGAGGGAGTTTCCGACATCCCCGTAAAATTCTCGTATCTCCCGAAAACGGACGGCGTCAAGAAACTGACCGTCGCTGTTGCCGGGATCGACGGCGAGATCACGGCAAAGAACAACAGCCGTTCATCCCTCGTGAAGATCCTGAAGAACAAAATGAACATCGCCGTCATCGCCGGCGCGGTAAGCGCCGATGTTGCCGCGGTGATGCAGACACTGAACGCCGACAAGAATATCGAAGCATTCCTCTTCTATCAGCTGCCGAACGGCGAGTTCAAAGCGCAGAAAGAGAACAGCGAGTTCCGCACTGAGCTGACGAAGAGCGACGCGCTGATCATGATCGGTTTCCCGAACACACAATCAACGTCCGTCAGCATGCAAGCTGTTGAACAGACGGTCACCGGACGTTCGCTTCCCGTCCTCTTCATCGCCGGCAGAACGCTCGACCTGCAGAAGGTTCGTTCGATGGAAAAATTATTCCCGTTCTCCGTTGCCAGCGAACGGATGGATGAGCAGACGGTGCTTCCGTCCATTCAGGACCGGTTCAAATATCATCAGCTCATCCAGGCGGAAGGATTGTCGTGGGAAAAGATGCCGCCGGTGTATTATTCACTGCCGTCATTCACCGCAAAACCCGAAGCACAAAATCTCCTCTCCGTGAAGATCCAGAATGTGCCGCTGACGAATCCGCTCTTCCTCATCCGGAGCATCGGCAGTAATAAATCCGCGGCGATCCTCTGCTACGGACTGAACCGCTGGAAAACACTTGCCGGATCAGCGGATGAAACGAAGGACCATTTCACACTCTGGTTCTCTTCGCTGGTACGGTGGCTGGCAACACGCGAACAGGAAAAACTGCTCCGCGTTGAACCGGCGAAAGAATTCTATTCCCAGGGGGAACAGATCGATCTTTCGGGACAGGTGTACAATGAAAGTTATCAGCCGCTGGACAATGCGGAAGTTCTCGTCTCTGTCCGCCGGCACGGCAGCAGCGATAAGATCGAGACGATCCTTTCCTCGTCGGGAACCGGATTGTATGAAGGGAATATCGCGGGTCTGAGCGAAGGAGAATACAC
>CALROS020000190.1:0-4527 GCA_943369855.1 Chitinophaga pinensis
TCCTGAGCAAATTCAATCTCGGCGGGACGGCAGTACCGGCACGACATGATGCATATCAAAAACCAAGGACGACCACTGTTCAGAGATCGCGCAAAGCGGTGACCGAACACGGACGATTGGTCGAGCATTGACCGTTATTGCCCCGATGAGCATTGCCTGTTCATCGGGGCGCTTGTTGAATGATTGTTGAAACACCGATTTACTTGAATTACTACTTGAGCAGTATTAAAAAATCAAAAAAGAGGTCACTTATGAAATGGTTCCTGGATCTGAAACTCGGTACAAAACTTATCAGCAGTTTCTCAGTGATAGCATTGATCGCGGCATTTATCGGATATGAAGGATATGTTGCCGCCATGGAAATAAAACAAAATCAGGATGAATTATATCTGGAACGGTTGATCCCCATCAGGGACCTTGGCTATGCGAATGCAGCCCTTCTCATCGCCCGCGGCGATGTACGGAATTTCCTCGCTTCCGTAACCCCGGAAGATCAGCAGAAATATCTCGAGGTCGTCCGCACGGAATCAAAAAAAGTGGATGAGCTTGTTGAAAAATATTCCCAGGGCGAACTGATGCCGGAGGAACGATCGCAGCTCAAAGAATTCCACACCAATTGGAAGGAATACACATCGCTGCGGGATGAAGCGATGCAGCTGTTCCTCGCCGGCAAAAAACAGGAAGCCGTGAAAATGATCGACGGGGATGCCCGGGCATCAATGACCGCGGCGCGGAAGACTCTGCGTGCACTGATCGACTTCAATGCCGCAGAATCGGAGAAGCTCGATATTAAGACCGATGCTCAGGCCCAGAAATCCATCACGACAATTTTTGTTCTGCTCGGCGTGGGAGTGGTCATGTCATTATTGATGGGATTCTTCATTGCCAAAGTGATCGCCGATCCCGTGAAAGAACTTGTCGATAATATCAAGAATGCCGACCTCAATTCCCGCTTCAACAGTGAGCGAAAGGATGAGATCGGCGGACTGCAGACCGCATTTGACGGATTCGTTGAGCAGATCAAACGAACACTCATTCAGGTCTCCGAATCATCGGCAGCCGTTGCCAGCGCCAGCACACAGATCAGTTCTTCAACGGAACAGCTCGCCGCCGGAGCACAGGAGCAGAGTTCCCAGTCCGCCGAAGTAGCCGGAGCAGTGGAGGAGATGACCAAAACGATCATCGAGAATTCCCGCAATGCAAGCGATACCGCCGATACGGCAAAGAAAGCAAAAACAACGGCGGAAAAAGGGGGCGATGTCGTGCGTCAGACGGTGGTCGGCATGAAGGAGATCGCCGTTGTTGTGAATAAATCGGCACAGACCGTGAAAGCTCTCGGGAAATCGAGCGATCAGATCGGCGAGATCATCAGTGTGATCGACGATATCGCCGATCAGACGAACCTTCTTGCGTTGAATGCCGCGATCGAAGCAGCGCGTGCGGGCGAGCAGGGACGGGGATTTGCCGTTGTTGCCGACGAAGTGCGGAAACTTGCCGAGCGGACAACAAAGGCGACAAAAGAGATCGCTTCGATGATCAAACAGATCCAGATCGATACCAAGGACGCTGTCTTCTCGATGGATGAAGGGACAAAGAAAGTGAACGACGGAATTCTGCTCGCCGATGAAGCGGGTGAATCACTGAAAGAGATCATCGAGATCAGCCAGGTGGTGACCGATAAGATCTCACAGATCGCGGCGGCAAGCGAAGAACAGTCCAGCGCCAGTGAACAGATCAGCAAGAATGTGGAATCCATCAGCACCGTTACGCAGCAGAGTGCGAGCGGAACGCAGCAGATCGCGCGCACCGCGGAGGATCTGAACAGGCTGACGGAGAATCTTCAGGAACTGCTCAATAAGTTCAATCTCGAAGGAACTGCCCAGGTGACACGTCATGATGCGTATCAGCGGCCGAAACAATCTGTGCAGCGGTCCCGCAAAGCGGTAACGCAGCACGGACATCTCGTGGAACATTGAACGGACGAACGTAATGTATCAAGGATAGATGCATTCAATAACAATCAATCAAGGAGGATGGTATGAAGAAAACAATCTACGCGGTATTGATGCTCTGCACGGTGCTGCCGGTGATGCTGTCGGCTCAGTCCAAAGCATCGTTCGGACAGGTGTTGGGTGTCATCAAAAAACTCAAGACCGATCTGACCGTTGTCGGAGTGATGAGCTCCACGCTCAGTTCCAAAGATATTGAGAGCATGACCCGTGCTGCGATGCAGCAGGGAGTGAAATTGTACGTCACGGAACCGAAGGATGTCCGCGAGGTCTCCGCACTGTACAAAGCGCTGGTGAATGATAAAAAGGCGCAATTGATCATCATCCCGGACAATGCCGATAAGACCATGACCGGAATGGGATTCGATTTCATCAAAGAGAACGCTACCATCGACCGCATCGGGATATGCGCTCCCGATCCTTCCCTGATCGCACAAGGCGCAATGTGCAGCATCGTCAAAGAAAATGAGAAGATCATCGTGTACATCAATCAAAAAGTGCTGGCATTTGTGAATGCAAAGATGCCCGCAGAAGAGATCACTTCCATCAGCTTCGTCTTGAAATAAGGAACTGAATCATGAAGATAGAGACCAAGATCCAGATACCGATTTTTATTTTCACCGTCCTTCTGGCACTGGTGCTGAGTGTACTGTATATGGAATTCCTCGGCAATGTGGTGTTCGACCAGTTTGAAAAGAACGGTTCGTCCGTTGCATCCTCACTGGGGATCTCGGGACGGTTGAGCGTAATGATGAGGGACTCTGCGCAGCTCAACACGGTCAGCGAAACAGCATTCTCCGACGAGAATGTCCGGTTCGTTTCATACTACGACGACAAAGGTGAATGGATCACCACTCGAGGGAACGATGACAAGACCGTGATCCCAAAAGAATTGATCCGTGCGCAGAAACCGACGGCACAGGAAACGGAGACCGATAAGCTGGGGACGGTGGAATTGTTCGCGGCACCGGTCTTTGCGCGGGCCGGTGAAACAGCAACCATCGGGACCGTTATTCTCGCGATTTCGAAAGAACAGCTCCACGCCAATCGAAACAATGCATTGATGCTGGCATTGGGGTCGACGGTCATCCTGCTGGTGCTGGTACTGGTCAGTTTCCGTTTCATTCTTCGCCAGATGATCATTCAGCCGGTCAATCAGGTGATCGAGACCATCAATAATGCGGACCTCAACTCGCAGTTCAACTCCGTCCGAAAGGATGAAGTCGGCGACCTACAGCGTTCATTCGACGGTTTCGTCACAAGTATCAAGAATACACTCCTTCAGGTCTCCGAAGCGTCATCCGCTGTTGCCAGCGCCAGTGTTGAGATCAGCTCGTCGGCTGAGGAACTCTCCTCGGGCGCAAGCGAACAGAGTGCTCAATCCGCCGAAGCATCCACCGCGGTCGGGGAAATGGCAGGCAGCATCACGGAGAATTCCCGCAATGCAAAAGAGACGCTCGAAACGGCACATCAGGCGAAACAGACTGCGGAACAAGGCGGTATTGTCGTTCAACGGACCGTCGACAGCATGAAGAATATCGCTCTGGTCGTGAACCGTTCCGCTGAAACGGTGAAGACGCTCGGAAAATCGAGCGACCAGATCGGCGAGATCGTCAGCGTGATCAACGACATCGCCGATCAGACGAACCTGCTCGCACTCAACGCTGCTATCGAAGCCGCGCGTGCCGGTGAACAGGGACGCGGTTTTGCCGTTGTGGCCGATGAAGTGAGGAAACTTGCCGAACGGACAACGAAAGCGACCAAAGAGATCGCTTCGATGATCAAACAGATCCAATCCGATACGAAAGAAGCGGTCATGTCCATGGATGAAGGGACCAAGAAGGTCTCCGACGGTATCCAGCTTGCGGACCATGCCGGCGATTCTCTGCTGGAGATCATGAAGATCAGCCAGATCGTGACCGAGAAAGTGACCCAGATCTCGTCGGCGAGCGAACATCAGTCCCACGCCAGTGCGATGATCAGCAACAGCGTTGACAAGATCAACGCCGTCACCCAGCAGAATGTTGAGGGGACGAGGATGATCGCTCAATCAGTGGAGGCATTGAATCATCTCACGGATAATCTTCAGCTGCTGCTCGGTAAGTTCAAACTCGGAAATCCCCGGCAGGCAGGTGCAGACCACCGTGAACGTTCACGCAAGGCCGTTTCGGAACATGGACATTTAGTGGACCATTGAACGCAACACTATCCTGAAGATCGTTGCCGGTCTTCGGGATGCTCATTCGATCGACAGAAAATATTCATCAATTGCCGCAAAGGAATTCGTCATGAAACAGACAATACTTTTTCTTCTGATGGTGCTCGCTCTGCTTCCGTCATCATCACCGGCTCAGAATTTCAATAAAGTGATCGAGATCGTCGGCGGTCTGGAAGAGTCCATGAAAGGTCTCATTGCCAAAGAGGAGAAGACACGCGCTCAGGAGGTTGCAGCGCTCCGATCCGACATTACTACGCTGAAGACGGCTCTTTTCAAAGAGGACACGGTGAACAGCAAGCA
>CALROS020000191.1:0-4512 GCA_943369855.1 Chitinophaga pinensis
TTCTACATAGTGAGTCCCGGTGGCAATTTCCTTTTCATGCACATTGCAGACATACATCACCGGCTTGTTCGTCAGCAGATGCATATCGCGCAGGAACATCTTCTCTTCATCGTTATGCACAGCAACATATCGGGCAAGACGGCCCGTCGCGAGATGTTCTTTGACTCTATTATAGAAGTCCGCTTCAGGACGAGCTTTTTTGTCATTCTTTGCGCGGTGTTCAGCGTCGCGGACCTTCTTTTCGATCGTATCCATATCCTTGATGATCAGTTCGGTCTCGATCACTTCAATATCCCGTTTCGGATTGACGCTGCCGTCCACATGGATGATGTTCGGGTCGTCGAAACAACGGACAACGTGTGCAATTGCATCAGTGTCACGGATGTGAGAAAGGAACTGATTGCCGAGTCCTTCCCCTTTGCTTGCACCTTTCACCAGGCCGGCGATATCGACGAATTCGATCGATGACGGGACGATCTTCTGCGAACCGTAAATGTTCACCAATTTGTCGATCCGTTCGTCCTCAACGAGAACCACACCGACGTTCGGTTCGATGGTGCAGAAAGGATAGTTTGCTGCTTCCGCCCCGGCAGCGGTAATAGCGTTAAAAAGAGTTGATTTACCGACGTTCGGAAGCCCGACAATACCGCAATTAAAGCCCATCTGTGAAAATTTCCCAAATTCTAAATGACAAATTCCAAACTTCCATAGCAAAAAGGTTGGTTTTATTTGAATGAAGATACGGAAAAATTGGAGCGGTTACAAAAGAATTGATTTATACGGCTTCCCTCCATCGACCATCGATATGAGAGTTATTTTACCTGAATACTTTATACATACGTCATGACAATAATAAAGGAATGGTATGCTCAGGAAAAATACACCGGTGTATTCCAAAGCCGTTCTGACGGAAGATCTGCAGGAATTCGGATTGGTCAAAGGCGACATCGTTACTGTCATGGAAATCATCCGGGACGGTTCGGTGCCGGATGAATATGTGGTCAAAGCGGTGAATGCGTTGGATGAGACAATCGTCATCTTCCCTGCCCGCGGAACACAACTCAGGAATCTCCATCGGAATGAGATCCTTCATGTCCGTCCGATTCAGCCGCCGGCGATCGCCGAACCGAAGAGAGATTATCTTTCGAGTACGGAACTATCGGCGCACATGCCACGGAAGAGAAACGGAAAGGCGAAATATTAGTTTGTCTTAATTTGTTCAGCATCGGTGGAAAATCCTTTGCATAATTATCCATTTTTCCGTATAATTATGCAACAATGAAAAAGAACATCTCTATTATCGGTGCTTCCGGCTATTCCGGAGCAGAACTACTCAAGATCCTTCTCGGACATCCGTCCATTGCTGTTTCGAAGGTCTTTGCCAACTCCTCCGCCGGGAAACGGGTCGACGAGCTCTATCCCAGATTCCGTGAATCAGGTGTCCGCCAACTTCAAGGTGTCGGACACCTTGTTTACGAAGAATACTCTTTGGACAAGGTCCTTAACGACGATCTCATCTTTATCGCTCTCCCTTCCGGCGAAGCAATGAATTTCGTCCCTGCGCTTGTGGATGCAGGGAAAAAAGTGATCGATCTCGGCGGGGATTTCCGGCTGAAGGATCCTCTATTATACACGAAGTATTACAAGCATGAACACAAAGCATCTGCCCAGCTTGCTCAGGCAGTGTATGGACTCCCCGAATGGAACAAAAAGAACATCCATTCCGCCCATCTCATCGCGAATCCGGGATGCTATGTAACGAGCGCGCTTCTTCCGCTCCTTCCGCTCGTAAAAGAGGATCTGATCGAAGCGCATAGTATCACCATCAGTTCACTCTCCGGTGTTTCCGGTGCAGGACGAAGTTCCAATGTGGATCTCTCCTTTACCGAAGCGAATGAAACGGTGAAAGCATATAAAGTCGGGACCCATCAGCATACTCCTGAGATCGAGACCGTGCTTCACGACTTCGGCGGACACAAAGCGACGATCACATTCGTCCCGCATTTAATTCCGATCACACGCGGGATATATTCCTCTATTTACGCTGTGCCGAAAGGAAATGTCACGGCAGAACAGATCGACGCGGCGTATAAGAAACATTATTCCGATGCACCGTTCGTCCGGTTGATCGGCAATGCAGTCCCGGAGATAAAGCATGTGCAATACACGAACTTCATCGACATCGGCTGGAAAGTATATGAGCGGACCAATCAGATCATCCTCCACTCCGTGATCGATAATCTTGTGAAAGGTGCGGCGGGACAGGCAGTACAGAATATGAATCTGATGTTCGGATTTGACGAGACAACAGCATTATTATAATTTCTAAAGATTCCCGACAGAAGCATTCGGGAATGACATACTACTTTATTCACCGTCATACCCGGTAGTTTTTCGGTGGGATCGAAATCATACATTATGAAAACACACAAATATAAGACCATTCACCACGGTGTTTGCGCACCACAAGGATTCATTGCCGCAGGCATACGGGCAGGCATCAAGAAATCAAAAAAAGATGTCACCGTTATTTACTCCGAGGTCCCGGCATACGTCGCGGGAGTTTTCACACAGAGTGCCACGGTCGCCGCTTGCGTTACGCTGGACAGAAAGCAGCTGAAACGTTCCAAGACAGCGCAGGCGATCCTCGTGAACAGCGGCAATGCCAACGCATGCACCGGTGAACGAGGGATGATGAATGCGAAACAGTCCGTTTCCACTGCTGCTGCTGCACTTGGCATCAAGGAATCTCAAGTGCTCGTCGCATCGACCGGTGTGATCGGACAATTCCTGCCGATGGATAAACTGACCCTCGGTATCTACGACGCCGTTAAAGCATTGAGCCGGGATGGAAATGATTCCGCATCAGAAGGGATCTGCACGACGGATACGTATCCGAAAGAATATGCCATAGAGCTGGAGATCGGCGGCAAGCACGTCCGCATCGGCGGCATCGCCAAAGGCTCCGGAATGATCGCGCCGAATATGGCGACAATGCTCGCATTCATCACCACGGATGCGAATATCTCCTACAGCGCTCTGAAAAAAGCATTCGCGGAAGCGAACAGTCTCTCCTTCAACCGTATTACGGTGGACGGCGATACAAGCACGAATGATATGGCATTGATCCTTGCCAACGGTAAAGCAGAGAACCGCCAGATCAAAGAAGGAACATCGGATTACCGTAAATTCTACAAAGCACTCGAAGATGTACTCATCCATCTATCGAAACTGATCGTGAAGGATGGTGAAGGTGCAACGAAGTTCGTTGAGATCACCGTCGCGGGAGCAAAGTCCAAGCATGATGCTGAGACAGCATGCCGGACCATCTGCAACTCCCCGCTCGTGAAGACCGCTATCCACGGCGAGGATGCAAATTGGGGACGGATCCTGGCAGCAGCAGGACGTTCAGGGATCAAATTCAATCCGGATAAGACGGAGATCTATTTCGACGATCTGATGATCCTCGGGAAGAACTACGATATCAGTTTCTCCGAAGAGAAAGCAAAGAAGATCCTTCAGCAAAAAGAAGTGACCATCACTGTCGATCTGAATGCCGGTAAACACTCGTCAACGTTCTGGACCTGCGATCTTTCGGCTGAGTATGTTAGAATTAACGGCTCGTACAGATCGTAAGAGCCAATAGAATGTAATATTACAAGATTACAAAATTGCATAATTTCGATCTAAAAAGGAGAGAAGTTATGGCAATTCAACGGTTCGAAGAAATGAACGTGTGGCAGGATTCAAGAGTTCTTTCAAAACGGATCTACACAATCACCAAGAATAAAGATTTTCGGAGAGATTTCGGTTTACGCGATCAGATCCAACGGGCTTCCGTTTCCGTCATGTCGAATATCGCCGAAGGGTATGAGCGGGACAGCAATAAAGAACTGATACGATTTTTGAATTATTCAAAAGGATCTGTCGGAGAAGTCCGAAGTTTATTATATGTGGCATTGGATCAGGAATATATTTCTGACAAGCAATTTGAAGAATTAAAAGATTATGCTGTTTCAATATCAACTCAAATAGCAAATTTCATAAAGTATTTGAAGAAGAGAGTTTCCGGAAAGAAATAATTTTTTGCAATCCTTGTAATCTTTCAATCTTGTAATTGGATTTTTTCATTATGGCCCAAACTAAAGAAGAAATACTGATCGAAGCCCTCCCCTACATCCAAAAGTATGAAGGGAAGACATTCGTCGTGAAATACGGAGGAGCGGCGCAGACCGAGACCGAATTGAAACAGCGCTTTGCAAAGGATGTCACGATCCTGAAGAAGATCGGAATCAATATCGTTATCGTCCACGGGGGCGGAAAAGAGATCACCGATACGGCATATAAACTTGGTATCGAAACTCAGTTCGTGAACGGCCACCGTTTTACGGACAAGAAGATGGTCGATGTCGTGCAGATGGTCCTCGCCGGGAAGATCAACAAAGAGATCGTGAATCTGATCAATCAGAATGACGGTGAAGCGGTCGGCATCAGCGGAGTCGATAACACTCT
>CALROS020000192.1:0-4512 GCA_943369855.1 Chitinophaga pinensis
GTCGCGAAGTATTTCGGCACGGCGATCGAACAACGCTTGTCGTTGGAAAATTATGATTATAGTCAATATTTCCCGTATGTGATCAACAAGGATCTCTTCGGTCAGAAAATATTCCCGGAAAATTTGGGATACGTTCCGCTCAATACCAATATAGAAGAGAGCAAGGTATATGTTGCCAACCTGATCCAAAAAGCAAAGACGGATCTGTATGTCAGGGACGGTTTTGCGTCGGTCTTCTTTCATCCGTTCCTCAATATTGAACTGCTCGAGCAATTGGTCGATGGTATCCAGGGGATCGGTTTTACGTATATCGATGTGGCTGAACAAAGCAGCTGGGTCAAGACGAAAAACAGAGTGATACTGACCGGTTCGCAGCAATATTCCATAAAACTATTGGACCAGTATCTGGGTGAAACGTACTTCGACCATACCGGCGAAGTGATCAGATCATCGGTCTCCGAGAAGAGATTTAACGGGGTGATCACCCGTTCTATCGAATTGAACCACGGAGAATATTATAAGGCGGAACCGATCGAATACCGGGAAAAACCGGTCTCAACATTAGGCACGATCATTTCTTCGGCGGAGCATATCTATGAGAATATCTTTTCGTCGGACAATGAGTGGAATGAGGCGCATGCAGTCATTCTATGGAACCATTATGCAAGAGGTGCATCATATCACGACCAGGAATCGTTTGCCTCGGTATTCCAGAGCGTACGCATTCCTGTTGATACGATCTATGTTGGTCAGCCGATCGATCTTAAGAAATATACCATCCTGATCGTTCCCTATGCGGTTGTTGATTCCCTTACCGCAAATGATTTTACAACGATTACGAATTTTGTCTCCGCAGGCGGGAATATCGTGACGGATGGAAAAAATGAAGTAGCAAAAGAGCTTGGAATTACATATTTGAAGTCCCGCTTAGTGGTGAAATCGGTAAGGGATAAATATTTCCCTGAAGAAAAGATCGCATGGCGGAATACCGAACTCGTGACAAAATACGAACCGAATCAGCTTGATGAGGTATTCTGTTTTGATGAGATCACGGATGCCCCGATGATTATTGGGAAAAAATACGGGAATGGTAAGCTCATCTATATCAATTCATTGTTCGATCCTTATTCGAGTTATGGATACAGTCTATACCCGTTTCTGATGGAATACGTCCGGAAATATTTTTCGGTCCGTCCAATGGTCCGACGGGAGAATTTAGAGATGTATTTCGATCCCGGCTTCCGCCATACATATTCCATTGAACAATTGGTCGCTCAATGGGTCCGGAATGGGATACGGATCGTTCACGCTGCCGGATGGCATGAATATCCGAAGTATACGTATGATTATGAACGTCTCATCCGCCTGGCACATGCCAATGGCATCTTGGTCTATGCGTGGCTTGAACCGCCGCAGGTGAGTCAGAAGTTTTGGCTTGATCATCCGGAATGGAGGGAGAAAAATTATAAGAACGAAGATGTCCGGCCTTCGTGGCGGTATCCCGTTGCCTTCACTGATGACCGGTGTGTTGATTCCATGATCATGCACTACGGTCAATTCCTCCGTAAATATGATTGGGACGGTGTGAATATCGCCGAAGTATATTTTGAAGCTGCGCGCGGACTTGATGATCCGAACATGTTTACACCCATGCATAGCTCCGCACAGATTGAATTCAAACACAAATATAATATTGACCTTTCCAGGATCTTCGACCCACAGTCACAATATTTCTGGAAGAAGAATCCTGAAATACGGACGCTGGTGACAAATTATCGAGTGGATTGTCTGAGAAAGATATATCATAAAATATTCCGGTCGATCGGTCCGCTGGCAAAGGAAAAATCCGGATTTGACGTTATTGTTACGGCAATGGATCAGCTCGGTTCGCCTGAATTGCGCGATTATATCGGTGTGGATATGCATTCGATATTGCAGCTCCAGAAAGAATATGGATTCGTGCTGCAGGTTGAGGACCCTGAAAATAAGTGGTCCTTACCGCCGCAGCGTTACATCGATATTGCAAAACAATACGATTCGCTGATCAGTGATCCCAAGAACCTCATGCTCGATCTGAATATCCTTGCTTTCAGGAAGAAAGATGAAGTGACGCCGTTCCCGACACGAATTCCAACCGGAGCGGAAAGCTACCACTTGATCAATTCCGCAGCACGCGGGAGCGATCGGTTCACGACGTATTCCGAGTCGAGCGTCAATCCGCAGGATATGAGTTTCTTTGCCAGCGCGTCGGCCGCAGATGTTTCATTCCGACGGACGGGCGAAGGATTTACCAGCGATGCACCGTATCATTTCTTTGTGAGACTTCCGAAAGAGGTCACTCAACTTGTTGTGGATGGTGCGGCAGTGTCGCCATTCCGTGGCAATACCTATCTGATCCCTGCCGGAATGCATAGTGCGAAATATTCCAATCAGGGTTCGGGATCGTTCTCTACATCCCAGCTCAATGTAAAGATCCTTTCCTTTACCGGTGTCATACACTCTGTCGCCTATGGTATGAGGCATATTGATTTTACCTATGAATCATCGATGCGGGCATTGATCTCTCTGTCCTCCGTGCCGACAAGTGTTATCGTTGACGGGAATACATATTCGTTCACCGTAATGAAAGGGAATGATTGTTATTCGATATTTCTCCCCGGGGGGAAACATTCCGTGGAACTGGTCGCAGGCGATCAGTTCAGTTTTGGTATCAACGTCACGAGCTTATGGTCAACCACTGCCATTGCGATCGTTGGTTCTATTGCGATCCTCCTCATGTTCCTGATGTATCTGGGATTAAAAGTGGTGAGACGTTCATCAGAAGAAAGCAGGGCGTAGACCTATGAGTATATTAGAGATCGATCTGAGTTGCCTTTTTGTCGTGGCCGTCATACTCATTTGGTTCATGATCGGATACCAATTGGTGCTGACATTCTTCGGATATATCAACCTCGTGAAATCCTTCAAAGAAAAGAAGGGGATCGATGCTTCAGCGATCGAATATCCTTCGTGTGCGATCCTCATCCCCGCGCATAACGAGGAACGGGTCATTGGAGCGACGATCGCATCGATGCTGCAGCTCGAATATCCCAAAGACAAGTTGAAGATCATTGTCATCAATGACGGTTCCGGTGATAGGACGAAAGAGATCATTCAGGAATATGCCGGACAAGATCCGCGTGTTCAATTGTATGACGTTCCCAAAGGCGAAGGAGGGAAGGGGAAATCGCGTGCATTGAACCTCGGCATTAAGCAGGCACATTCGGAGGTGATCGCAGTCTATGATGCGGATAACACTCCCGATAAACATGCATTGAAATATCTTGTTGCGAATCTTGTCTCCAACCCTGAACTGGGGGCGGTGTTGGGCAAATTCAGAACGGTGAACAAAAATTTCAACCTGCTCACCAGATTCATCAATATCGAGACCTTAAGTTTCCAGTCGATGCTCCAGGCCGGCCGATGGCAGATGCAGAGTGTTGCCACATTACCGGGAACGAATTTTGTGATGTGGTCATGGCTGATCGATCAGTTGAACGGATGGGACGAAGAGGCGCTGACGGAGGATTCGGAATTGAGCATCCGTATCTATGAAGAAGGGTATAAAATTAAATTCATACCGTATTCCATAACGTATGAACAGGAACCTCAAGAATGGAAAGTATGGGTGAAGCAGCGGATGCGGTGGGTGCGGGGGAATAATTACGTCATTTCCAAATTCTTCAAACAGATTCCAAAGTTCAAAAGCAAAGGGCTGGCATTTGATATCTTGTACACCCTTTCTCTGTACTACACATTTTTCTTTGCCATTATCGTTTCGGATCTCTTGTTCGTCTTAAGCGTAACGAATCTTGTCAGTATCTCGCTTCCCGGTCCGTATACATTTGTATGGATCATGGCGTTTGTCATGTTCATCGCGGAGATCACCCTCGCCATTTCATACGATAATGAGGACAGTTTTAAGAATACCGGCATCATCATGCTGATGTATTTCACCTATTGTCAGTTGTGGATCTATGTTGTTCTGAAAGCGGCATATCATGAATATGTCAAAAAAGAAAAAAGGGTGTGGGATAAAACAGTACGTTTTGATCCAACGATAAAATCGTCTAAATGAAGAATGTATCGAACGGTGCTTCGACGATGAGGGGGTGGGTTTCGCAGGGTTTGTGACCGAGCGGAACGCAGGTTTAATTTTATACGACGAAAAAAAGTTCTTGATGATGATCTGTCAATACCATGATCCATGGAAAGTGAAGCACCTATGCCGAAAAAAATATTACTAGTGTTTGGGACAAGACCGGAGGCGATCAAAATGGCCCCCCTTGTCAAAGAATTTCAAAAATATCCCGATTCGTTCACAACGATCGTGTGCGTTACTGCGCAGCATCGTGAAATGCTTGATCAAGTGATCACACTGTTCGGGATCCATCCGGATTATGACCTGAATATCATGACGGCGGGACAGGACCTGTATGATGTTACTGCGAAAGTGTTATTGGGAATGCGTGA
>CALROS020000193.1:0-4503 GCA_943369855.1 Chitinophaga pinensis
CAAGACGGTGTAATTCAACAGTGAGTGAGAGGATATGAACGCAACCTATACACAGACATCAGTACCGGCTTCGCAGAAATTGTCGCCGACCGCATTGAAGGAACTTGTCCAGTCCTACTTCGGTCTGGTGAAAGTGATCTCGAATGCCATCGCATCGAAGAACACGCGCACCTCGGCGCTGACACCCGAAGATATCTTCCAATTCGGCGTGCTCGGACTGCTCGACGCCGTGGACCGGTACGATGTGCGCAAGGGAGTGAAGTTCGAAACATTTGCAGGATACAGGATCAAAGGGGCGATCCTGGACGGTCTGCGCGCGGCGGATATCATGCCCCGCTCATTCCGCAAGAAGGAACGTGAAGCACAGTTGAATCCGGAGAATGTCCAGGTCAATCCCGTGCAGGTCACGAGCAGAAAGTTACGGATGTCCGTTGAGGACTTCCAGCAGTTCATCCACGATGTGGGGGAAACCACTATGACACATTCCGTTTATTCCGACCTTACTGAAGGCGTGCTCGAAGCACTGCCGGATGATGAGAGCAACAATCCGTTCGAGATCGTCAGCTCACAGCAGATGAAGGAGCTTCTCGTCGAGGCGATCCAGCGGCTGCCCGAGCGCGAACGGCTGGTGGTGCTCCTGTATTATTACGAAGGACTCACGTTCCGCGAGATCGGCAAAGTACTGCACGTCAGCGAATCGCGTTCGTTCCAGATCCACTCCGCGGCCATCTCGATCCTTCACGATGCATTGATGGAAACAGCAGAGTAGACCCGGCCCATGATGACTCCTGAACAAATACGGGAAAAAGTGAAGACCATCATCCAGCTGCCGGCATTGCCGTCGCTGGCATTCGAAGTGGTGGAGATGGTGGACGATCCGAAGACCAGCGCTGCACAGCTCGGGAAACTGATCGCTGCGGACCAGGCGTTGGCCGGGAAAGTGCTGAAGATCGCGAACTCCCCGTTCTACGGTTTCCCCAAGAAGATCTCCACAATCGATTTCGCCATCATCGTCCTCGGTTTCGATGCGCTGAAAGAGATCGTCATCAGTATCGCCCTCGTCAGGTCCCTGCAGAAGAAAGCGGACGGCTATTTCAACACCAAGACATTCTGGGACCATTCCATCTCCACCGGTGTCATCGCCCGACGTCTTGCGCGCGACATCGGCTACCGTGTGACCGGCGAAGTGTTCGTTGCCGGACTCATCCACGATATGGGGATATCCATCCTTAATAAATATTTCAATCCCGAGTTTCGCCGCATCGTTGATATCACCCGCGAAATGGGACTTTCATTCGCCGAAGCGGAGGAGAGCGTGCTCGGCGTAACGCATGCCGAGATCGGCGGATGGCTCGGTGAACGCTGGAACCTGCCGGACCAGCTGGTGGAAACGATCCGCTTCCACCATACTCCCGAAAAAGCGGAAGCGAACAAGAAGCTCGTCTCTATCGTCCACTGCGCCGATGTGTTCGCAAAGCAGCTGATGACCGAAAAAGTTGAATATGACAGCGACCTGACCTTCAACGAGGAAGCACTTGAGACACTGCAGCTGAACGACCAGAATCTGATCCAGGAATATCTGTTCCAATATTCCGATGTCGTCAAGAGCGATCTTCGTGAAAGTCTCATGGTCTCCAATCTTGTTGGAATGTAGAATGACGACAAACGAATCCTCCATACAGCCGAACAAATCACGCAGAGAACTCCTGAACGAGGTGGAACCTCAGTTCGAGCGGTTCATAGAGAGCCGCGAACAATACATCCGTATCCTTGAATCGACCATCAACTCCGTGCTGCAGGGCGGAAAGAAGAATACGGCAGAGACATCCTCCGTGGACGAACTCGTGGTGATGCAGCGTCTCTCCAACAGTATCGGCACCGCCGTTGAACCGAACGCCATCATCTCCACACTCATCGAACTGACACAGCAGGTCATTCCCGTGAATGAAGCCGGGATCTTCCTGTTCGACGCGAGTGCGAAACGTCTGCTTCCGCTCACCGCTCACGGTTCACAGAAACTGGTGGACGAAGCACAGCAGCAGCTCGAATCCGGCATCGTCGACTGGCTCTTCGCCGAGAAGAAAACGGTCGTTATTCCCGACCTGTCAAAATTGATCGAGGATGGTTCCTCACGGAATTACGTCCTCGTTCCTCTCATCCTCCGTCGTCAGGGGATCGGCATTTATCTGATCCAGACCGCAAAGAAGCAGGAAGAATTCTCCCATCAGGATG
This sequence comes from Chitinophaga pinensis, assembly GCA_943369855.1. GTDB lineage: Bacteria > Bacteroidota > Ignavibacteria > UBA10030 > UBA8401 > UBA8401. Next base: position 2,233 of record CALROS020000193.1, read on the forward strand.
TGCAGCTCCTGTCGGTGCTCGCCAATCAGGCGGCCGTCGGCATCGAGAACTGGAGAGTGAACGCACAATTGATGAAAGCGAACAACGAACTGAAGATGTTCCAGGCGCAGATGCTCCAGGCAGCGAAACTTGCCGCCGTCGGCGAACTGGCAGCCAGCATCGTGCACGAGATCAAGAATCCGGTGCAGATCCTGGTGATGCAGATGAACCTGGTGATGTCGGACCGTCTGCAGGGTGACTGGAAAACGATGCTCGATACACAGATCAAACGTCTGTCGGATATCACGCGGCGTCTGATGAATTTCTCCCATTCCGTCGGCGAGGAATACGAATACGAACCGGTCGATCTGAACCGGGAACTGAAATTCATCGCGGACATCATCGCACACGATTATAAGAACAACAATATCGCGGTCCAGTTCCATCTCTCGGACCATCTTCCCACCATCGCGGGAAGCGTGAACCATCTTCAGCAGGTGTTCCTGAACATGCTCATCAATGCGCGCGATGCCATGCCGAAAGGCGGAACGATGACCATCACCACCGAAGTGAAGAACTTCCGCGCCGTCATCAGTTTCTCCGATACAGGAACAGGGATCACGATGGAGAACATGTCCAAACTCTTCACGCCGTTCTTCACAACGAAGGAAGCGGGAAAAGGGACCGGACTCGGACTCTCCATCTGCAACAAGATCGTCTCCAATCACAAAGGGGAGATCAAAGTGGAAAGTGAAGAGGGAAAAGGGACCACCTTTATTATTTCTCTACCGATCAAACGGGAGGTCAAGTAATTATGGAACGGATGAAGAACATTCTTGTGATCGTACTCATCGGCATCGGCACACTGGTGTCCGGTTCGAAACGCCCGCACGGTGCACAGCCGATCGATTACGTCGTCACAACCAAAGCAAGCGTCATGACCATCGCACTGAACGGCGATGTCACATGGAATGAATCGGTCAGCGGAAATTCATTCACCGTTACGGTTGCCGGCGATGCGAAGGATTTCATCGTGAAACGGATGAACTACAATTTCCGCGACGGCGCCGTCAAAACATTCGCCATGGTTCCGGTCCATCCCGATACGGAGCGGATCGTCATCACACTGCGCAAGGACCAGGCATACAGGATCTATCAGAGTCCGACCTCCGGCCGTCTGAACATCGAATTCTTCTCCGGTTCAGCGATCGCAGCGGTAAAAAATCATCCGGCACCGGCCGCACCTATCGCTTTGGTGAAACAGAAACACCGCGCGGCGGAAAAACCGGTCAAAACAGCAACAAAATCAGCACCGATCGATATCGCGAAGATCGTCAAAGAACAGACCGTGAATACACCGGAACCGAAACGGACCGTAGCAGCAGTCACATCCGGACCGAAGCAGAATGAGGAAACGATGCAGCAGAGTACAGCATCGATGAATGCTGTCAATTCCTCCGCGATCCTTCTGCTGTTCGCATCCATGTTCATCATCACCGGCGGCGGCATTGCGCTCGGATATGTGCTGATCAAACGGAAGAGTGTCATCGGAGCACCGTCCGCTGCTGCACCGGAATACACGCCTGCTCCCGCTGTCATTGCTATCCCGACGGAACGTGCATCAGCGGAGAAGGAAAAAGAAGAAGAGGAATTCCGACAGGCCATCGAATATGCGGAACAATATCTCCGGTCCCAGGGTGAATATGAACTGCAGCAGCGTCTTGAGAAACTGAACAGCAGCTCCATGCAGAAGAAACTTGAACGTGCTTCATCGGTTCCGGGAAAGAATGTGAATACAGCAGCAGCGGCCGAAAAACTCGGCATCAGTGTCGGCGAAGTGGAACTTGCTTCCCGCCTGCAGAGATTACAGGAACACCAAATCACGGAGAACGTATGATCAAAGGGATCTACTCCTCAGGATCGGGCATGCAGCCCCGCTTGATGCGTTTGGATGTTATCGCGAACAACGTGGCGAATGCGGATACCACGGGATACAAGAAGGACAGCATCTTCGTCCAGATCATGAAGGATGCCGGAGTAGCACAATCCACCGGTGCCGGTGAATTGGCAGGACTCGATGTGAAGGAGTTCACCGATTTCGCCGAAGGCTCGCTTCGTCCCACGAACGCTCCGCTCGATATGGCGATCCAGGGTGAAGGATTCTTCGTTCTCGACACGCCGGACGGTCCGCGCTACACCCGCAACGGGAATTTCCGTATCGACGATAACGGTGATGTGATCACATCCGGCGGCGAGCATCTGATGGGGACCGGAGGCAAGATCTCCATTCCG
>CALROS020000194.1:0-4488 GCA_943369855.1 Chitinophaga pinensis
GGACGGAATAAAGTATTCTGTTTTCATGCAGGTGGATAATCTCTTCGATACCCGCAGCGAGACGGATGTCTATTCCAACAGCGGTAAAGCATTGTATAATGCGAACCAGGTCGCCGATCCCAATCAGTTCCAGGAGATCCGCCGCCGCATCAACCGCGGTGATGTCGGTTTGATCCCGATGTCGGCCGTTGATGATTATTATGTGAACCCGCAGAACGTGAGCCGCCCCCGTCTGGTCCGGTTCGGTCTTTCCGTCCTATTTTAATTTTGATCATGAACAAGGGAACTTTTGGTATGAACCGTATGAAAAAAAGTTTGTTGACCGCGCTTCTTGTCATCTTCACCGTGGTGAATGCACAGGATACCAAGGTCGATTTCCGAACTGCCGATCTGAAACTGCTCAACAAGCAGCAGCTGCGTGAATATCAGCGTTGGCGTGATGAGCAATTCAAACTGCTCAAGACGACCGGTCTTCAGAATGAAGTGAAGAGTCTCGTCATTCAGGGGAACAAGATCAAATCGATCATCTATAATACCGGTGCCATCAGTAATCCCGGTGTTCAGGGGAACGTCCTCGACCTCGTATGGAACGGACTTGGTTATGGTTATGAATTCGGTCCGTTGGTCGGTGCACGTGTGCCGAAAGCGGCGAACCCGAATGATTCCGTCAGCTTCATTGTGGACGGATTCGGCGGTTCCAGCAGAAATACGGCGGACGGCGATTTTGCTCCGAACAATGTGGATAAATGGGGATGGCTGCCGAAAGCAGGATATTCGGCTCCCGGACAGAACGATCTGGCAAGCTGGGGCGCCCGCACAAGTGACCTCCGGCTGAAACCGAAATCATGGCCGGACAGCTGGTACAATTCCGTGCTGGGTGAGTATGTCTATCCTTCATTTCTCGGCGGCAATGCCACTGTTCCGGATGAGGAAGTGTATTATGTTGTGGATGATTCCACGGATGCTGAATTCGATTATTATCCGATGGCGGCGAATGTCGCTCACCGCGGTCTCGGCGTGAATCTTGAAGTGCGAACGATGCAGTTCGCCAATCCGCTGGCTGAGGATATCATCTTCCTTGTGTATACCGCAGAAATGGATCCGCGCGCTAAAGAAATTTCCAAAATGTTTTTCGGAATGTTCGGAGATCCGCATATCGGCGGTCCGAATAATTTTTCCGATGATGCTGCATCGTTCATCCCCGCTCGTCCTATTGGAAAACCTGCATTTGATAACCTGCTGACCGTTGATAATAAGCTGACCTCACAGCTCTCGCGTAATATCGTATACAGCTGGGATCCGGACGGAAAAGGGGATCTGGCAACATATGTTCCCGGTTATTTCGGATATAAATTCCTGGAGAGTCCGACCAACAGCAGTGACGGGATCGATAATGATGATGACGGTATGACCGATGAGAATCCCTACAATGATAAGGGGACGTTCATCGACGGGATCAATGTTCCGCTGAAGACCGGCATCAGTGACTCGGCAAAGTATGTGGCTCTCTACGGCGCACCCAAAGCCCGCTGGTCGGGTGATGAGGACGGCGATTGGGATAAGGATAAAGATGATGTCGGTGTTGACGGTATCTTCGGAACCGGTGATTTCGGGGAAGGGAACGGCGTTCCCGATCAATTGATCGGTGCGGACGGGACCTGGCTCGGTTCTGAACCGAATTTCGGTTTCCGTGATGTGAGCGAATCCGATCAGATCGGTCTCCGCAGTTTCTGGTCACTGCCGTGGGGCGGGAATAACCGTCCGAAGAACGACAATCTGATGTACAATTGTATCTCATCGGAGTTCGATACGGCTGCACTCGCTCTGCTGTATACCACTGATCCTGCAAATATCGGGGATTATATTTTCCTCTATGGTTCCGGTCCGTTCGACATGAAACCAGGACACCGTGAACGCTTCTCGATCGCATTGCTGATGGGAACAGATCTGAAGGACCTTCTGCTGAATTCCGAAACGGCGCAGCTCGTTCTTCAGGCGAACTATCGGTTCGCACAGCCTCCTCCGAAACCGAGAGTGACGGCAGTTGCAGGGAACGGGAAAGTGACATTGTATTGGGATAATGCCGCCGAGAGTACGACCGATCCATTCTCGGGGAAAAAAGATTTTGAAGGATATAAGATCTACCGGAGTCAGGATTATACATTCAAAGATGTATTCAGTGTGACCGACGGGAACGGATATCCGTTCCTCGGAAAAGCATTGTATGATGCCGAAGCACGGCGCTCAGCGCAATGGCATCGTCCTTGGACGAAAGCAGAGCAGGACAAATATGCCGGCGGATTCATGCCGGTTGAGTACCGAGGACGGTTCATTAAATATTATATGGGGGAACCGAGTGATACGTCCGGACTCCGGCATGAATATGTCGATTCGACCGTCACGAACGGTATCACCTACTATTACGCAGTGGTCTCGTTCGATCACGGCGATGATTCACTCCAGCTGCCGCCCTCCGAAAGTCAATCGATCATTCAGCGTGACGCCGTCACGCAGGAATTCAAATTCGATGTGAACACGGTCTCCGTCGTTCCGAATGCCGAAGCAAGCGGTCTTGTCAGCACGAAAGCGGACCTTCAGAACGGTGTGAGTCTCAGTCATACCAAAGGTGTCGGTACCGGTTCGATCCAGTTCAAAGTCCTTAATGAACTTGCACTGAAGAACGGAACTTACAACATCTCCTTTGCGAAGACGAAGGTCGGCACGGATACGATCATGGGGTACAGTATCCTTCGGAAGACCCCTGCAGTGGAGCAGGTGATCGGTAATGAGAATCTGTATGTCAATCTACAGAATAAGAATTTTGTTGCCGGCAGTGTTAAGATCTATAACGGACCGGATACGAATGCGGCGTTGATCCCGATGAGTTCCATTTCTCTGGATTCCGCGAACGGCAGGCTGAGAGCAACAACGAACGGCGTTCTGCTGAAGACCAAAACATATACGGTTGCATATCAATATTTCCCGATCGCCGGGAGCGGTTTCTATAAAGGCAGCGATGCCAATCCGGTCTTCGACGGTATCAGGACCTATGTCGGGAATGATACTCTGCTGCTGGACGGAACGAACACCGGATATGCGACCAAACAGAACCAGGACAGTATGTCGCTGAATATCACCGCGTCATTCTCCACGCTGGGACGAAAGGCGCATCCGATCGATTACCGTATCACGTTCTCGACCACGACAGCGGACCTTGATGCGAACGGAAACTATATCACTCCGGCGGACTCGTTCGTCTCAACAGGAACTTTCTCATCGGTCAATAAAGTATATGTGAAGACCCCGTTCAAAGTGGAGAACATGACCGATACCACGAAACTGACGGTGATCATCCAGGATAAAGCAGGGACGAACAATAAAGCGGGACGCTGGGATATGGGTGAAGAGATCATTATCCTTGAACTTGCTGCCCCTGTGCTGCAGTCGAAAGTATTCCACAATATCTCCATCGCACGGAAGAGCGGCGTATTGAATTATGTCATTCCGGCCGGGTCCGTGATCAATGTGAAGATGCGCAAACCGTTCGCGGCAAATGATGAATTCGAATTCACCACCAAAGCGATGACCTACAGTGCTGCTGCGGGCGATGCAATGCTCCAGAATGCATATGTCGTTCCGAATCCGTATGTGATCAACAGCGCCTTCGAGCTGCCGTCGAACCGTCCGGACCTCCGCGGTGACAGGGTGCTGCAGTTCAGGAATCTGCCCCGTGAATGCACCATCCGTATCTTCACCATCACCGGAGAATTGGTGCAGACGATCCATAAGAACGACAATACATCCACCGCCAATTGGGACCTTCTCTCGTCGGAGAGCGCCCGTATCGGTTACGGTGTGTATATCTATCAGATCGAAACGCCGACCGGCGGAACAAAGATCGGTCGTCTTGGAATCATAAAATAATTTTTTCTGGAGAACTCACTCATGAAATGTGTCATCCGCACGTTACTCATCCTGATCATCATCGCGTCCATGCCGGCTGCTGAAGCACAGCTGAGCAGGACGACAACGAAGGTCGGAACGACCGTCGCCCAATTCCTGAAGATCGGTGCCGGGGCCCGCTCCGTTGCGATGGGTGGAAGCGCCGCTGCAATGGACGGCGACATCTATTCCATCTATTGGAATCCCGGTTCGCTCTCGCGGCTGAAGACGCCGGGAGAAGCATCCTTCAACCATACACAATGGCTGGCCGATATCGATTACAATTATGTGGCAAGCGGATTGACGGTGGACGGATTCGGAACTCTCGGTCTGTCGGTCACCTCGCTCACGATGCCCGAAGAGATCGTCCGGACGGAGATCAATCCTGAAGGGGACGGCCGCCGATGGAGCTACAGCGCGTTTGCGATGGGACTCTCATACGCACGTTCTCTCACCGACCGGTTCTCGATCGGATTCACCGCAAAATATATCCATGAGGGGATCTGGAATATGTCCTCTTCAGGATTCGCATTCGATATTGGGACC
>CALROS020000195.1:0-4485 GCA_943369855.1 Chitinophaga pinensis
GAGCGGGAAAGGATTCTACGACTATACTGCTGTAAAATAGATCTGTCAATGAACGAAGCGTGACCGAACACCATCGGTCATGTTTAATAATATCGCACCACTTAAAACATAAGAGAGTGATATGAACTTCGAACAGAACGAGACCCACAAGATGATCCGTGAGACTGCGCGTCAATTTGCGCAGGACGAACTTGCCTCCAGCGCTGATGAGCGCGATGAGAAAGAACTTTTTCCCTACGAACAGATAAAGAAACTCGGCGAACTCGGCTTCATGGGAATGATGGTCCCCGAACAATACGGAGGAGCCGGACTTGATGCTCTATCATATGTGATCGCCATTGAAGAGATCTCCCGCGTTGATGCATCCTGTGGTGTGATCATGTCCGTCAATAATTCCCTCGTTTGTTACGGTCTGACCAAACACGGCACCGAAGAACAAAAACAAAAATTCCTCGTTCCGCTCGCCTCAGGAAAAAAACTTGGTGCATTCGCACTCTCCGAACCGGAAGCCGGTTCCGACGCAACCAATCAGCATACCGTCGCAACGAAGGACGGTGATCACTACATCCTCAATGGAATAAAGAACTGGATCACTAACGGTGTGAATGCGGATTACTATATCGTCATCGCGCAGACGGATCCTTCCAAAGGACACAAAGGGATCTCTGCGTTCATCATCGAAAAAGGAATGCCCGGTTTCTCACACGGAAAGAAAGAACGGAAACTCGGCATCCGCAGTTCGGATACAGTGTCACTGACATTCGAGAACGTGCGAGTGCCGAAAGAGAATATGATCGGTGAAGAAGGATTCGGATTCAAATTTGCCATGATGACGCTCGAAGGCGGCAGGATCGGTATCGCTGCACAGGCACTCGGTATCGCTCAGGGATGTCTTGATGCATCGGTGAACTATTCCAAACAGCGTAAAGCGTTCGGCAAACCGATCGCCGACCTTCAGGCGATCCAATTCAAACTCGCAGATATGGCCACCGACGTCGAAGCTGCCAGATTATTGACCTACCAGGCGGCAGTATTGAAAGAGGAAGGACAACCATTCGCCAAGCAGGCGGCAATGGCAAAATTGTGGACATCGAAAACTGCCGTTAATTGTGCATTGGAAGCCATCCAGATCCACGGCGGTTATGGATATGTGCGTGAATATAACGTAGAACGGTATCTCCGCGATGCAAAGATCACCGAGATCTACGAAGGAACTTCGGAGATACAGAGGATTGTTATATCCCGTACACTGCTGAAGGATTGATCAAGAGAGTGAACAGTTTCTTTGGCAATTTTCAGCTATATTCATCAAGAACATACAGGAGAAAAAAATGAGTAAAGGTTTGATCGCGGTTTTGGCAGTTGTCGGTGTGTTGGTCCTTGGTGTGATGTGGGGGATCGGCAAATATAACGGCATCGTGAAGATGGATGAAGGTGTGAACGGTGCCTGGTCGCAGGTACAGAATCAGTATCAGCGCAGAATGGATCTCATCCCGAATCTCGTTGCAACGGTTCAGGGCGCAGCGAATTTTGAGAAATCCACTCTCACGGCGGTGATCGAAGCACGGGCGAAAGCAACGCAGGTAACGTTATCACCGCAGCTGCTGAATGATCCGCAGGCCTTCCAGAAATTCGAACAGTCGCAGGGTCAATTGTCCGGTGCATTGTCGCGGTTGCTCGTCACCGTTGAACAGTATCCGAATCTGAAAGCCAATGAGAATTTCCTTTCTCTGCAGTCGCAGTTGGAAGGGACAGAGAACAGGATCACCGTAGAACGCAAACGCTTCAACGAGGTGGTGCAGGAGTACAATGCACACATCCGTCAGGTGCCGACGAACATCATCGCGTCGTTCGGTGGATTCCAGCAGAAACAATACTTCCAGGCTCAGGCAGGAGCTGAAACTGCCCCGAAAGTGCAGTTCTAATTATTATGAAATATCTACCTTCAACGCACAGAAGCAGACCGACGTTCTTCGCCGCGCTTCTGTGCGTTTTTCTTTTCGGGATACTCTCCGCACAGACGGAAATTCCTTCCATCACCGATCCGGTCACCGATCTCACCAATACACTCTCCTCATCGGAATATTCCCAACTCCGAAGTCAGATCATGGAGTTCCAGGACAGTACATCGAATCAGATCGTCATCCTGATGATTCCGACCCTGGGGGAATATGAGATCCGTGATTTCGGAATCCGCGTTCTCGAGAAGAACAAGATCGGACAGAAAGGGAAGGATAACGGAATTCTCATTCTCGTTGCGAAAGATGATCGGAAGATGTCCATCGAGACAGGATATGGCCTCGAAGGCGTCCTGACCGATGCTGTATGCGATCAGATCATCCGTAACGACATCAAACCGCAATTCAAAGAGGGAAATTATTATCTCGGTCTCTCATCCGGTATTGTGTCCATTATCAGCGTGACCAAAGGAGAATTTACCGGAGAGAAAAAGAAACGAAGTAAAGATGGAAGCTCATTCGGCCTTCTGATGATCATTTTCGTCATCATCGTTTCAATCATCGCCAGCAGAAGGAATCGTCGGTACGGTATATCGTCCCGCGGCAGTAACATGTGGTGGTGGGGCGGCGGCGGTTTCGGCGGGGGAAGCGGATTCGGTTCAGGTGGCGGGTTCGGTTCGGGAGGTGGATTTGGCGGAGGCGGGGGCGGTGGAGGATGGTCGGCCGGAGGAGGGAGTTTCGGCGGCGGCGGAGCGAGCGGGTCTTGGTAGAAATAGAATTACAAGATTACAAGATTAGAATATTACAGGTTTGTTCATTTTTCTTTCGATGAGTTTTGGATGCTGATATTATTAAAGACGGATGCTACACAGAATGAGATCGCTGCTGTAACCGATAAAATTAAAGAGTTAGGATTTACACCGCACGAGATTCCCGGGATCCAAAGGGTTGCCATCGGCATCACCGGGAACAAAGCGAAAGTATCAGCCGACACATTCCTTGTCATGCCGGGTGTTGTAGATGTCGTCTCGGTCTCCAAACCATTCAAACTGGTCGGCCGGGATTTCAAACCTGAGAATACCGTCGTTGATGTCGGCGGAGTGAAATTCGGCGGAAACGAGATCCAGGTAATTGCAGGTCCGTGTTCCGTGGAAAGCCGTTCGCAGATCATCGAGATCGCAGAGATCGTGAAGGAATCCGGTGCTAAACTGCTCCGCGGAGGTGCATTCAAACCGAGAAGTTCTCCCTACGCGTTCCAAGGACTGAAACTGGAAGGCCTGGAATATCTGAAAGAAGCGGGTGAAAAAACAGGACTGAAGATCGTCACTGAAGTGAAAGACACTGAAACTCTTTCTGCAGTCGCCGAATATTCCGACATTCTTCAGATCGGTGCACGGAACATGTATAATTTCTCACTCCTGGAAAAGATCGGCGAGATGAAAAAACCGGTCATGCTGAAGCGAGGATTCTCATCAACGATCGAAGAATTACTGATGTCGGCGGAATACATCGTCTCCCGAGGAAATTACAATGTCATCCTGTGTGAACGCGGCATCAGAACGTTCGAAACATATACGCGCAACACACTCGACCTGAACTGCGTTCCGCTCATCAAAAAATTGTCGCATCTGCCCATCGTTGTCGACCCGAGTCACGGCACCGGTGCGTGGGACCTCGTTTCACCGCTCGCTCAGGCATCTATCGTTGCAGGAGCGGACGGATTGATGATCGAGGTCCACACACAACCGGAGAAAGCGTTGTCGGATGGATACCAGTCATTGTCACCGAAGACATTCCTTGCAATGATGAAACAGTTAAAAAAATATGAACCGATCCTCGAACGGACCATCGCATAGGAGAGCAGGATGAGTTTTCTTTCAAAGAATATTTTGACGAAGGAAGAAATGTCGCAGATCGCGGCAAAGATCTCCGAGGTCGAGAAAGAGACCGTCGGAGAGATCCGTGTAAGTCTGCATAAAAGCCGTTCGTTCAAGGAACGGAACCTTCCGGTGTATGATCTTGCGGTCAAGAACTTCTATGAACTCGGAATGGAGAAGACGAAAGAGAAGACGGGGGTGCTGATATATCTTCTGCTGAGCGACAGAAAATTCCAGATCATCGGTGATGAAGGGATCAACAAGAAGGTCTCCAAGGAATTCTGGGATATTGTCGCCATGAAAGTGGCGGAATTCTTCCGCGATAACAAATTCCTAGAAGGATTGAATCACGCTATTGAAGAGGTCGGCGTTGTTCTGAAACGCGAATTCCCGATGAAAGCCGGTGATACAAACGAATTATCCAACGATGTCGTAGTCTCCTGATATGAAATATACCATTGCCGTAGCACAGATCGATTCCACGGTCGGTCACCTCGAAAAGAATATCAAACATCATGTTGCCTATGTGAAGAAAGCATTGGCGAAAAAAGCCGATGTGATCGTCTTCCCGGAATTGAGTCTGAGCGGATATTCCGTGAAGGACCTCAACTGGGATCTCGCTTTACGCGCAGAAGCCAATCAACACTTCA
>CALROS020000196.1:0-4483 GCA_943369855.1 Chitinophaga pinensis
GAATCCTATCAAAGCACCGGTCTATTCATCTGACGGATCACTTCGAGGATACGATCAGATCGATGCCGATCAGCTGAGCGGGATCAACCTCTTCACGGGAATAGGATTCGATCTCACACAGGCACTTCCTGTCCATCTTATTATTGAAATAAAACCCGGAGTGATCATTTGGACAGGAACAACGTCGGAGGGATTTGATAATGATATTTTTGCCAATTTTGCTTATCTGCAGCTTGGAGTAAAACTGAACTTCGGCGGCAGGTAAATTCTAAAGGGACAAAAAAAATCCTCCGTTTCAGGAGGATTTTTTTTGCCTTAGTGTTCTGCTTACGCAGGTAATTTTTTGAACCGTTTTGAAAATTCGGTGTAGATCGCCGTTGCGGCGGAAAGCTTCAACACATCCCACCATGAGAAGATCAGGAATCCGCTGACGATCGACTGCTGAAGATCGTGGATCGCAATGAAATTCAGATAGAGTGTTCCGAAGGAGAAGATCACGGTCAATCCAAGGAACATCGAGAACAACGTCCAGACATATCCTTTCCGTTTTGAAAGTAGATAACCGATCAACGCAGCCGCAACAGGAAAGCCCATCAGATAACCGCCCGTAAATCCGAATAATTTCACAAGACCGAATGTTGCACCGGAGAATACCGGAAGTCCGATCGCGCCCGCCGCAAGATACAGCATCTGTGAATAGAATCCGTTCCGTGCTCCGAGGAATGCGCCCGAGAGAAGGACAAAGAATGTTTGCAGCGTGAACGGTATCGGCTGATGCGGGATCTCGATCTGTGCGCCGATCGCCGTCATCGCAGCGAAACCCGAGATCCAGGCCGCTTGTTCAAGGATGGAAGAATTCGTCCGTGCTGCCTCTGTGGTTGAAACGTGTTGAAGAACTGCCATTATGCCTCCGTGAATAAATGTTTTTGTATCCAATGTGTCGTTATGTCTATCACATGATTGAGCGTCGGACTTTCCTCTTTGTACGGATGTTTTGCTCCATACATATGTCCCGCCCCTTCAAGTCGTACAAAATCCGTCAGTTGTTTGTCGGAAACTGAATAGATCAGTTCCGCTTCTTCTATCTTTGCCGGAATATCGGCCGTCCCGTGGATGATCAACAGCGGTTTCCCGAGTGATTCAACATTCTTCATTATATCGAGCCGTTCAGCATTGTTCTCGATATCATCCAGCAGCGCTGTTGAGATTCGGAACAGGGAATGTTCGCTGACAGAATGCAGCTGTATGTATCCCTTTTCCCTCCACCGCTTCTTTTGCTCATCCGTATAACGGTTGAACCGAGAGATCGTAGACCATGCGATCACTCCGCGGACACGTTCGTCTTCTTTTGCAGCAATGATCGAAACGGCACCGCCGCGGGAATGTCCGATCAAAAAGATGTTCGTTGGATCAATTGTCTCCGGACCGATCGAACCATCGGTCACCGCACTCAAGACCGTTTTGATGTCATCGATCTCGATCGAGAATGTATTCTCAGCGAATTTTTCGTGTTCAACAAATTTTCTCGGTTCTTCTCCGATGCCGTTATGTGAGAAATTGAACACGATTGAAACGAATCCGTTCTGAGCGAACTTCCTTCCGATCTCCGGAAACGGTCCCCAATCCTTAAATGCCTTGAAACCGTGACAAACAAGGATGACCGGAAGCCTTTTATTACCGGATTCCGCTAACTCTTTACTCCATCGGATATCGCCTCGCAGCGGTACATTATTTGGAGTCTTCAGGGAAAATTGCCGTTCAACAATATCGCTCATAAAACGTGTTAAAATACCCAAACATCCATGGAATGTCAACAAAGATTAAGGATGAAGTTTCGATTGAACAAACATTGACTATCTGCTGTATTTTTATTATTTTTGTTAACTAAAATACACTTTAACCGGTAGTTAAAGGGCGCCTAAATCTATGCCGCAACTGAAATTGTTCTCCGGACGTGCCAACCGTCCGTTGGCCGAAAAGATCGCTCATCATCTTGGTGAGCCGCTTGGGAAATTGGATATTCAGAATTTCAGTGACGGTGAACTTTGGGTGAAGTTCATTGACAATGTTCGCGGAGCGGATGTCTTCATCATTCAGACAACGATCCCTCCTGCGGACAATCTGTTGGAACTGTTGATCACGGTCGATGCTGCAAAACGTGCGTCAGCGCGCAAAGTGAATGTCGTTATCCCCTACTTCGGGTATGCGCGTCAGGACAGAAAAGATCAGCCGCGTGTAGCGATCACATCAAAACTCATCGCGAATCTGATCACCAAGTCCGGTGTGGACAGAGTGATCTGTATGGATCTTCATGCACCGCAGATCCAGGGATTCTTCGATATTCCGGTGGATCATTTGTATTCGTCAGTCGTCTTTGTGGAATACTTACGAAAGCAAAAGATCCCGGATCTCACGGTCGTCTCACCCGACGTCGGCGGCATCAAAATGGCGCGGGCATATGCAAAAAGGCTTGAAGCGGACCTGGTGCTGATCGACAAACGACGCCCGGCGCCGAATGTGGTCGAAGTGATGAATATCGTCGGTGATGTCTCGGGCAGGAATGTGCTGATCGTTGATGATCTGATCGATACCGCAGGAACCTTCACCAATGCAGTAACAGCGCTGAAGAAAGCCGGAGCAAAGAGTGTTTATGGAGCATGTACCCATCCTCTGCTGTCGGGGAAAGCGCTCGAACGGATCAACAATAGCGAAGTGGAAAAGATCCTTGTGTGCGACACGATCGATCTGAAAGTTCAGTCGCCCAAGATCGAAGTGATGTCCGTTGCACCGGTCTTTGCCGATGCGATCGAACGGTGCTTCCATAACAAATCCATCAGTTCGTTATTCGATGTGGATAAGGATAAAAGTTTAGATAATTAATTAATCTATTGTTTTCATGTAAGGAGAGAAACGATGTCAGAAGTAGTTTTGAACGCAACCGTCCGCACTCAGACCGGAAAAGCAGCACACAAACTTCGGTATGAAGAAAAAATTCCCGGGATCTATTATTCCCGCGGTGAAGAGAACATCAACATCACGGCAACTCCGCTTGCCATGAAGCCGTTGATCTATACCACCAGCACGCATCTTGTCAATCTGAAATTGGACAATGGTGTGAGCAAGACCTGCATCCTCCGCGATGTTCAGTTCGATCCGATCACGGACCGTCCGGTGCATTTCGATCTGCAGGGCGTAAAGGATAATGAAGAACTGACCGTACAGGTCCCGGTGATCCTGAACGGCAGTCCGAAAGGTGTTAAAGACGGCGGAACGATGCAGTTCATCATGCATAAGGTCCGTGTCTCCTGCCTTCCGAAATATATTCCGGAACACATTGAGTTGAATGTTGCTGAACTCGGTATGAATGATTCCATTCACATCCGCGACATTAAAATTGAAAATGTGAAAATTCTGGACAATGAGTCAGCCGCAGTGGTAGCCGTTGTGCCGCCGACCGTTGTGAAGGATGAAGCAGCTGGTGCTGTAGCCGGTGCTCCTGAAGCTGCTGCCGGTGCAGCCGCTTCCGCTGAACCCGAAGTGATCGCAAAAGGCAAGAAACCTGCTGAAGGCGAAGCAGCTCCTGCAAAGAAATAAGATCGTTGCTGGATCCACTGTTCTTTGAAATGGAAGTTTCTATTCTTTAAGGGTGATGTTCGTGAAATGCATCGTTGGACTTGGAAATCCCGGCGAACAATACCGAATGACGAGACATAATGTCGGTTTTCTTGCTGTTGAGTATATGATGGATAAGCTTCGTGCTCGTCATCTCAAAGGGACCGACGATTACGAATGTTATCAGGCATCGTTCAATGATATTCCTCTGCTGTTCCTTTTGCCGCAGACGTATATGAACAACAGCGGCATAGCGGTTCGTGATATCATGCAGGAATTCAATATCGTGTCCGACGATATACTCGTTATCTACGATGATTTTCAGCTTCCCTACGGGACATTGAGATTACGGAAACACGGGAGCGACGGAGGTCATAATGGAATTGCATCGATCATCTACCAGCTGCAGTCAGACGAAATTCCACGATTGCGGGTCGGAGTCGGCGGGACGACACTGCCGGGTGAACATACCCATGAATCAATGGCTGATTATGTCCTTTCGCCGTTCACACAAGAAGAACAGAAACTTCTCCCTCCGCTCCTCGGCCATCTTTATGATGCCGGTATCATGTGGAGCGATAAAGGGATTCAGCGAACAATGAATATGTACAATAAGAATTTTTTCAGTTCCGCAGGTGCGGAATGAGTTTTTAATAAAACTGACAACACAACCTACTCCGTTCTACGGTCCATCGACAGAACGGGGTCTAATGTCCAAAGGAGGATGTTAATGCAGCACCAATCGAAGATCTATGAGTCGATTATCATCATCAATGCGACGCTCGAGGATGCGCAGATCGAAGCTGAGATTGAGAAGGTAAAAGACTTCATCACCAAGAACAACGGCGAGATCCGCGCCCTGGAAAAATGG
>CALROS020000197.1:0-4475 GCA_943369855.1 Chitinophaga pinensis
GTCGTGTACAACATTTTTGTTTGTCTGTACCGATACGCGAAACAACTAAACCTACCCACAAAGGAGTTGGTATCATGGTAGAAAGCAATCAGTCACTCTCCTCACCTGAACCCACAGAACGACCGTTCTCTTCAATGGACCGCAGGACCTTCAACAAACTCATTCTTCAGGCTGCTGCCGCTGTCGGAATTTCCGCGACCGTTGGAACGCAGATCGTTGAAGCGCTTGACAAAGGGATCCGTCCTTCCATCATCTGGCTGCACTTCCAGGAATGCACGGGCTGCACGGAATCGCTGCTCCGCACATCGCATCCTGATATTGCCGAATTGATCATGGAGCACATTTCGCTGGACTACCATGAAACACTGATGGCAGCCGCAGGACATCAGGCGGAGAAATCGCTGCGCGATGCCATGGCGAAGAACAAAGGAAAATATATCTGCGTGGTCGAAGGTGCCATTCCGACAAAAGAGAACGGCAACTTTATGCGTATCGCCGGGAAGACCGGTATCGATATGCTGAAGGAAGTGACATCGAATGCAGGACTCGTTGTGGCGATCGGGTCATGTGCATCGTGGGGAGGAATTCCTTCCGCTGAACCGAATCCGACCGGAGCACAGGGCGTCGGTCAGACATTGCTTGGTTCGAAGGTCGTCAATATCCCCGGCTGTCCCCCGAATCCGTACATCATCCTCGGTATCGTCCTTCAGTTCGCTACGATGGGAACATTGCCCGCACTCGACGGACAGGGACGTCCGATGGTCGCATACGGCCGCGTGATCCACGATCACTGCCCGCGCCGCGCACATTTTGATGCAGGCCGTTTCGCGAACAAGTTCGGCGATGAAGGTCACAAACTCGGTTACTGTCTCTATAAGTTGGGATGCAAAGGTCCCTCAACACACGCAAGCTGCTCAACGCAGCATTTCTGTGAAGTGGTCGATGCATGGCCTATCGGACTCGGTGCGCCGTGCTTTGGATGCACGGAAAAAGATATCGCGTTCCGCATCCCCATGTTCTCCACTGTCAATATCGCACGCCCGACACCTCCGGATACCTATCCTGAAATTGAAGCATCGCAGGGACTCGTCACGCCGATCGCAACCGGTATCGCCGGATTGGTCGCCGGCGGAATGCTCGGCACAAGTTATATCGCGGCGAAGATGATCCGCGAAAAATTCAACATCAATCAGTCAGTACCTCCCGGCGCTGCACCGGAACCGGAGAAGAATGAAGGAGGGAAGAAGGATGAACATTAATCGACGCAAAGCGCTTGGAGCGATGCTCACCGGCACCGCTGCAGTGGCAGGCGTTCAAACGGCGAAAGCCGCGAGTCATAAGAAACTCGAGAACAGCAAGATGGCTGCGATGCTGTACGATACCACTCTCTGTATCGGCTGCAAAGCATGCGTCTCCGCCTGCAGTCAGGCGAACGGACTCACCCCCGATACCGGCGATTCGAACGGTATGTATCAGATGCCGAAATATCTGAACAGCAAGACGAAGAACATCATTAAGCTGTATGTTGATAAGAATTCCGGACTCCGCTCATTCGTGAAAGCTCAGTGCATGCACTGTATCGATCCGGCATGCGTTGCGGCCTGTCCGATGGCGGCACTTCGAAAGAACGAAGAGAACGGCATCGTTTACTGGGACGGCACGACATGTCTCGGCTGCCGGTACTGCCAGATCGCATGCCCGTACAACATTCCGAAATTCGAATGGAACGAAGTGAATCCGAAGATCGTGAAATGCCAGATGTGCGATCACCGGCTGAAAGAGGGAAAGCTTCCCGCGTGCTGCGAGGTCTGTCCGCGACAAGCGGTGATCTACGGAACGCGTGAAGAGCTGCTGCGTGTCGCACGCAAACGCATCGCTCAGAATCCCGGAAAATACTACGAGGATAAGATCTACGGTGAATTCGAAGGGGGCGGTACTCAAGTACTGTATCTGACCCACATCGAACCGAAACTGCTCGGACATCTCGTACCGCTGGACAACCGCTCCATTCCCGAACAGGTCGAGAGTGTACAGAACACGTTATATATGGGATTCCTCAGTCCGATCGTCGCTTACGCCGCGCTCACCACCTACATGAAAAAACGGTGGAATCAGCATGAAGAAGAAGCGAAGCATATCGAAGAACAGACCGGATTAAAGGAGCAATTATGACGGACACTACCTGGGAACGATCTCTCCGCGTTGAAGGCCCGTTGTTCACCAAACCGTTCATTGCGCTTGCCGCTCTTGCCGGCGCTGCACTGCTGCTGACAGTCTACCGGGAATTCGCAGGACTCGGCGCAGTCACAGGATTGAATGACGGTTATTCATGGGGAATGTTCAAGAACTTCAACGTTACAACATTGACCGCGCTCGGTTCCGCAGGGTACGCCGTCGGCGTGCTCGTGTGGATCATGAACCGTCAAAAATATCACGTGATCATGCGGACCTCCGCACTCATCAGCATTCTCGCCTACACCAGCGGAATGATCGGCATCGGCGCCGATGTCGGACGCCCATGGAACATCATCTGGGTACTGAATCCGATGACGTGGAACCGGTATTCTATTCTGCTGGAGGTACTCATTTGTATGACGGGATATCTTCTGCTCGGACTGCAGACGGAGAATCTTCCGGCTTTCGTCGAACGGTTCCTCGAAGGACGCTATCCCGACACGTATAAGAAGAAAGCGGAAAAAGTTCTCTCCGTGATCAAACGTGTCTATCCGTTCGCCATCGCGCTTGCGTTCATCCTGCCCTCCATGCATCAATCGAGTCTCGGTTCATTGATGATGCTTGCCGGTCCGCGTGTGCATCCGCTCTGGCAGACGCCGATGCTTCCGATCCTCTATCTCTTAATGGCATATATCCTCGGCTTCGCGGCGATCGTCGGCATTCTGATGATCTCGTGCCTCGTCTGGAACCGTCCGCTCGATATGAAGATCCTCAGCCGTCTCGGTCAGATCACCGCATACATCTCGCTCATCTGGCTCGGACTGCGTATCGGTGATATCTTCGGCCGTGGACTGCTGCCGCTCGTGTTCAAGTTCGATTCATACAGCATCTTCTTTCTGTTGGAAATGCTGCTGATCAACGTTCCTGCATTCGTCCTGCTGAAACCAAAATGGAGGAATGATGCCGGCACACTCTATATTATGCTCGTTATTCTCACGGTCGGCGGACTGCTCTACCGCTATGTTCCGACGACCATCGCGTTCATTCCCGGTGACCGGTATTTCTACTTCCCGTCCGTCGCGGAACTGGTCATGAGCGGCGGCTTCGTCGCACTGGCGATGCTCGGATATCTCTATACGGTGAAATATTATAATATCCTCCCCGTGCCGATGAGTTACTGGTACGCATCACAACCGAAATTATCAACCGAATCTAAATCATAAAGGTCCAGTCTATGTCTAAACGAATTGTCATTGATCCTGTTACGCGCATCGAAGGACATCTCCGCATCGATGTGGAAGTGGACAACGGAAAAGTAAAGAACTCGTGGGCATCCGGTACGATGTGGCGCGGAATCGAAAAGATCCTTGTGGACCGCGATCCGCGTGAAGCGTGGATCTTCGCACAGCGTTTCTGCGGCGTCTGCACAACGGTGCACGCCATGGCCTCCGTCCGCGCAGTGGAGAATTCTTTGAAGCTCGATATTCCGCTCAACGCGCAGTATATCCGCAACATCATCCTTATCGCTCACGCACTGCATGATCATATCGTTCACTTCTATCATCTCTCTGCGTTGGACTATGTTGATGTCGTCTCCGCATTGAAGGGAGATCCGGCACAGACGGCAGCACTCGCAGAGACCCTTTCGCCGTGGACACGCAACAGCAAGAACGAGTTCAAAGCAGTAAAGGACAAAGTGACGAACTTCGTGTCGCGCGGAAGTCTCGGCATTTTCGCCAACGGTTATTGGGGACATCCTGCGATGCATCTCGATCCGAACGTGAATCTTCTGGCGCTGACGCATTACATGCAGGCATTGGAATATCAGCGCATCTCGAACCAGGTGGTTGCGATGCTCGGCAGCAAAACGCCGAACATCCAGAACCTTGCGGTCGGCGGTGTTGCGAACGCTATCAATTTGGATAATCAGCACACGCTGAATATGACCAAACTTGCGAACATCAAAGGGATGCTCGATCAGGTGGTGCAGTTCGTTGAAGAAGTATATTTCCCCGATGCATGCGCCGTTGCGGCGATGTATCCGGAATGGTTCAAATACGGCGGCGGTGTGAAGAACTATCTCGCAGCCCCCGATCTGCCGATCGATGTGAAAGGTTCAAAATACGATCTTCCCGGCGGAATGATCTTCGGCGGCGACCTTTCATCACTCTATCCGCTGACGAGTCATACGGACAGCCGGCTGATCAACGGCATCACCGAAGGAGTCTCGCACTCTTATTACACCGGCGGTGCTGACCTTCCCCCGTGGAAAGGCGAAACGAATCCGCAGTATTCCGAAT
>CALROS020000198.1:0-4445 GCA_943369855.1 Chitinophaga pinensis
AGCGATCGTGGACAAATACCACGAGGCGAACAAAGAGGCGTTCAAACGGTTCGGCATCATCTTCGATAATTACTCCCGCACATCGCTTCCTGTTCACCACGAAACAGCCAAGGAATTCTTCCTGGACCTTTTGGAAAAAGGATATCTCGTCCCAAAAGAGCAGGACCAGTTCTATGATGCCGGAGCGAATATGTTCCTGCCGGACCGGTATGTCGAGGGGATCTGTCCGAACTGTTCATACGATAAAGCGCGCGGTGATCAATGCGATAACTGTGGGAAATACTACGATCAGCTCGATCTGAAAGAACCGAAGAGTCTCATCTCCGGAAAGACGCCGATCGTGAAAAGGACTAAGCACTGGTACTTTACGCTTGGAAGTTTCCAGAAACGGCTTGAAGAGTATATTGACGGTCACGCAAAGGATTGGAAAGAGAATGTCCTTCAGCAGACACGCAGCTGGCTGAAAGAAGGACTGCAGGATCGGGCTGTTACACGTGATCTCAGTTGGGGCATCCCCGTGCCGATCGACGGAGCCGACGGAAAAGTGATCTATGTCTGGTTCGACGCAGTGCTCGGTTATATCTCTGCAACAAAAGAATGGGCACAGCAGCAGGGGACTCCCGACAAATGGAAGGAATACTGGTGTGATGAATCGACTCGGTATATCGCATTCCTGGGGAAGGATAATATCGTGTTCCATTCCATCGTGTTCCCGTCGGAACTCATGGCGAAGACCGGATATATCCTGCCGGATAATGTTCCGGCGAATGAGTTCCTGAATCTTGAAGGGGGAAAATTCTCCAAGAGCCGCAATAATGCAATCTATGTGAAGGACATCCTCGAAAAATATCCAGCGGACATCCTTCGCTATACCATTGCAACGATCCTTCCCGAGACGAAGGATTCGGACTTCTATTGGAAGGATTTCCAGGCAAAGAATAACAATGAACTTGCAGATATCTACGGAAATTTCATCAATCGTACGATCACGTTCGTTGCGAAGAATTTCGATAATGCTGTTCCGGTCCGCGGTGCTTTGAATGAGCGTGATACGGAAGTGCTCGCCTATGTTCAATCTGCACCCCAACGGATCGGCGATCTGATCGAACAGTTCAAGTTCCGCGATGCGACCATGGAGATGATGAACGTTGCGCGTGCAGCGAACAAGTATTTCAATGATAGTGAACCGTGGAAATCATTCAAGACGGATAAGGAACGATGCGGTACAACGCTCAACATCTGTCTCAATATCGTCCGTTCATTGGCGGTGATGTTCTCGCCGGTTGTTCCGTTCTCATCGGACAAAGTGTGGCTGATGCTGAATCAATCAGGTTCCATCGGAGCTGAAGAATGGATGAAAGCGGGCGATCCGCAGCTGAAGGACGGGCATGCGCTCGGCCGTTCTGAAATTTTATTTACCAAGATCGAGGATACGACCATCGAACAGGAATTAGGGAAATTAGTCCCTGCCGCTGAAGCAAAAGCGGAAGAAAAAGCTGCAAGCGCATACGTTCCGCTCAAAGCGCCGATCACGTACGATGATTTTGCGAAGATCGATTTCCGCACGGCAAAAGTGCTCGAAGCGGAAGCGGTACCGAAATCGAAGAAACTGCTCCGTCTGCAGATCGACCTCGGATTTGAAAAACGCCAGATCGTTGCCGGTATTGCAGAGAAGGTCACGCCGGAACAGCTTATCGGTAAGACCATCATTGTTGTTGCCAACCTTGCACCGGCTAAATTAATGGGTGTAGAATCGAACGGCATGCTCCTTGCCACGGCGGCAGACGGTGAGAACTTTGCGTTATTAACTTCATCTAAAGATGTTGAAACAGGGATAGGAATAAAATGATAGTCGTTACCGGTGGTGCAGGATTTATCGGCAGCGCAATGGTTGCCAAACTCAACGAGAAGGGTGTCTCGGACATTCTGGTGGTGGATGAACTCGCCTCCACTATGAAATGGAAGAATCTGGCCGGCAAACAATTCTCTGACTATGTGCATAAGGACCATTTCATTGAGATGCTCCTGAATGAGCGACTTCCGAAGGTCGATGCGATCATCCATATGGGGGCGAATTCGTCCACGACCGAGCGCGATGTCGATCATCTGATGGAGAACAATTACCGCTACACGCGCATCCTTGCCGAGTGGTCCGTGCGGAAAAAAGCGCGCTTCATCTATGCCAGCAGCGGAGCCACCTACGGTGACGGTGCTCTCGGATTTTCGGATGATGATGCGGTCAGTCCGACTCTCTTACCGCTGAATGCATACGGATATTCCAAACAGATCCTCGATCAATGGGTGCTGAAGAACGAACTGCAGAACAAAGTGGTCGGTATAAAATTCTTCAATGTCTTCGGTCCGAACGAGTACCACAAAGGGGACATGAAGAGTCTTATCTGCAAAGCCTATCATCAGATCCAGGAGATCGGAAAGATACGTCTGTTCAAATCGTACAAACCGGAATATAAACACGGCGAACAGGTCCGCGATTTCGTGTATGTGAAGGATTGTACTGAAGTATTGTGGTGGTTCCTTAACTCTCCCAAAGTTAACGGCATCTATAATCTCGGCACCGGCAAAGCGCGTTCGTGGAATGACCTGGCCAAGGCGGTATTCAGTGCGCTCGAACTTGCGCCGAATATCGAATACACCGAGATGCCCGAAGAGATCCGCAATGCATATCAGTATCATACAGAAGCGACGATCACCAAACTGAAGGATTCCGGATGCCCTGTGCAGTTCCGATCACTGGAAGATTCGGTAAAGGATTATGTCTGTAACTATCTCCATCCTGAGACACGATATCTGTAATTGTGACCGAGTGAAAAATTCCGTATTTTATCCATCATTTGAATCCTCATTGAATATCAATACCATCATACTGCGTTTTTTGGAGACGATCTACATCTCGTCCTTCATCCTTTCCGACAGCTCCGTTGCGGGCTAACACTGTTGTATTCCTTTTCAATTCGTTTCTTTGTTCCTGTTCCATTATCTATCGTTCTGTACATTGAGAGCCATTGTCATGAAATAGTATTTTTGACAGTACTCATCGGATCGATCATCGGTCTGAAAATTGTTCCATTCTAATGAAAGAACATATGAACATCTTCTCTCGCAAAGACACAAGGTCGCCAAGGGTTCAAGGGAGAAATCTTTTTGCGTCTTAGCGACGTTGCGAGAGACAATATCAGCAATGAAATATTGATCTCTGAACTTATTACTACATAACATATCACTCATTATCTAACTCAGGAGAAACACATGAAGAAAAACGCACTCTTAAAAGATGTCGTGAAGCAGGTGGATGCGACGAAATTCAATTCGACGCCGATCATCAATGCGATGCGCGACATGTCATTCAGCTCACGCGACACCGCTCGCGCGACCGACATCTTCAAGAAGATGATCGAACATAAAGGATGCACCAATGCCCTCGTCCTCGCGGGAAGCACCAGCGCCGGCGGCTGCATGAATATCTATTCCGATATGATCAAATACAATATGGTGGACATGGTCGTTGCGACCGGTGCTTCCATCGTGGATATGGATTTCTTTGAAGCACTCGGATTCAAACATTACAAAGGGACGCCGTTCATCGACGATAATATGCTCCGAAACAATTATGTTGACCGTATCTATGATACCTACATCGATGAACAATCGCTGCAGGTATGCGACGGAACGATCTTCGAGATCGCTGAATCGCTCGAACCGCGTCCATACTCCTCCCGCGAGTTCATCTATGAGATGGGAAAATGGTGCGTGAAGAATGCAAAGAAGAAGAACTCGCTTGTGCAGCTTGCATACGAGAACAATGTTCCGATCTTCTGTCCGGCATTCTCAGACTCCTCCGCAGGATTCGGTCTGGTGAAACATCAGCACGAACGGATGAAAGCAGGGAAGCCGTACATGTCCATTGATTCCGTGAAGGATTTCTATGAACTCACGCAGATCAAGATGCAGGCAAAGACCTCCGGTCTCTTCATGATCGGCGGAGGCGTTCCGAAGAATTTCATTCAGGACACTGTTGTCTGCGCCGAAGTGCTCGGAATGGATGTTCCGATGCATGAATATGCAATCCAGATCACGGTCGCCGATGTCCGCGACGGTGCCTGTTCTTCATCCACACTGAAGGAAGCGAGCTCGTGGGGTAAGGTCCAGACCACCCATGAACAGATGGTCTATGCCGAAGCGACCACCGTTGTCCCGCTTATTTTCAGCTACCTGTATCACAACGCAGCGTGGAAAAAGCGCAAAAAATATGAATGGACAAAGATCTTTCAGAAATGACAAAATCAAGACCCTCCTGAATTTTAGGAGGGTTTTTTGTTCTGTCCAAGATTGCTTTTCTGTGAAGTGGTACATATATTCAGCCAGTTTTTATCACCCCCTGATCAACGATAAAGGTCTGTTCCTATGGAAAAAGTCCTCAGTTTTAT
>CALROS020000199.1:0-4445 GCA_943369855.1 Chitinophaga pinensis
CTGAAGACGAAGGCGAATCCTCCCAGCCACAAAAGGGAAACGTGCGGGAAGTTCTTCGTCGGATGGAGTTTGCCTAATGCCGAAAAAAAATTCCCATCCTTCGCAGCAGCGTAAGGGATACGTGAATACCCGAGCATAACAGCAAAGAGAGAGGCGAATGCAATCCACAACACAAGAACTGTCGCAAATGATGCTGCCGCCGTACCGTACAACCGTTCAATGAGTGTGCTGACGATGAACGGAGATTCTTTCGCTTCCTGCCACGGGATGACCCCGATGACGGCGAACTGCATCAACAAGTACAGCGCCGCGATACCAATAATTGAAATGAAGATGGCGCGGGGAATATTCTGCTCGGGATCCTTGATCTCACCGCCGAGATGGTTCACATTATAATATCCGAGATAGGAATACATCGTCTTCACCGTTCCCTGACCCAATGCCACCCAGAATGCAGGTGTCATATCCCACGCTCCTGCCGGATAATTGAATGCAAGGTTCGGATCGAAATGGGAGAGTCCGCCGATGATGAACCACGCCATCGTTCCCAACACACCGATCCAAAGTGCAACGGAGATCTTGCCTACAGTGGATATCTTCCTATAAAGAATAGCCGTGAGGATGATGACGATCGTTCCTGAAGCGATCCTCCGTGTTACATCATCCAACGGTATCAGATAGGAAAGATATTGTGCGAATCCGATGGAACCCGATGCAACGACGAGCGGCGCCTGGATCATCGTCTGCCAGATGAAAAGGAAGGACATCAATTTTCCCCATTTCGGTCCGTACGACTCACGGAGGAATACGTAACTTCCGCCGGCACGAGGCATGGAAGCACCGAATTCAGCCCAGATGAATCCATCGATCAGTGCGAGAACTGCACCGGCGATCCACGCTGCGATATGCTGCGGTCCTCCCATGATGCCGATGACCAGGGGAAGAACGACGAACGGACCGATGCCGACCATATCGATCATGTTGAGCGCTACAGCCTGTGTGAAGGACAGATCTCGTTTAAGGGAATCCTGCTGCATTATTCCTCGCGGATGAGATTATTATAGGCGCGGTCGCCAAAGAATCGATATCCCTTTTCTTCCGACTGCGTGTTGAACAATACCGAATGGATGAATCCGTTCTTTTCCACCAGCACTGTATGAAGGATGAGAGAATCGGGATTGGTGTGGACGATGAATTGAGCGCGACGGTGAAAAGCCGAGAATTGTTGGATGGTTGAATCCTGCCGGAATGAGATCTCGGTCTCCTGAGAGAGCCGTTTGATCATCCTCTGTGTGGCGCGGTAGGTGCCGCCGGTCTCGTTGATGATCTTTTTCCCGTTGAGCATGATCTCGCGGTCGTCGTACGCGAGAACGAAGAGTTGATGAGTCGTATCCGCTTTGAGCCATTGAAGAAGTTTTCCGCCGTGATTCAGTGAATCCTCATAACTGTAATTCGCGTCGAGATATGCGATGCGTGTAATTGAACGGGGAAGCGAATCATAGGCATTCAAACAGCCGTTCAGGAAACTTCCGCCGCCGCTGTGACCAGCGAGGACGATCGATACGGGCTCATCGATCTTGTTCTTGACAAACTCCACGATCGCAGCGACGAGACTGTCCTTATATCCGTATTTCTTTCTCCATGCGGGCCAGCTGCGCTGGATATTCTCCAGATACGCGGCATGGATATTCCTATCAATGAGAGCGGCGCGAAGGAATCTAGTCTGTGCTGCGATATGCTGGATGTTGTAATGCCAGTCATCTCCTTCTTTCAGTAACTTTCCGGCGGTCATTTCGATCGTATTACCGTTCGGTAACGCGTAGAGGATCAGCATAGACGGTTTTGATGCATCGATCTGCTCCGGAGAGTTGATCAGGATCCGTACTTCATCGCTGTATGAATAGAACTCCGAGGATTCTTCCGTGGAGAGACCATGCGTAGAAATGCATGAGTTCAGAGAGAATAAAAAAGCGCAACAGAGCACTGTTACGCTTGTGATATTCCTGTACGCCATCATTGATTATTGTTCCAGGATCTCGAAGAGTTCGGAAAGTTTCGGGATCAGGATGATCTCCGTTCTGCGGTTCTTGGCGCGTGCCGCCTGTGTATCAGCGGCATCGATCGGATAATACTCGCTGCGCCCGGATGCAGAGACACGTTTCGGATCGACCTTCCCTTCGTTCACGATATAGCGGATGACTTCGGTTGCGCGAAGGACGCTCAAATCCCAATTATCTTTGATCGCGCCGAGATTGGAGACCGCCTGATTGTCGGTATGACCTTCCACCAGGATGGTGAGATCTTCCTGTGTGTTCAGCACTCGGGCGAGTCCGAGCAGCGCTTCCTTTCCGCGTTTGTCGATTTCGGTCTTTCCGGTGGAGAAGAGGAGCTGGTTCGAAAGCGAGACGTAGACACGTCCGTTCACGATATTGATGGAGAGACCGCTGTTGGTGAACCCGAGCAGCGCATCGTTCAATTTTGTTTTGAGAGCATTCAATGCAGAATCACGGGCAGCCAGTCTTCGTTCAAGATCGCCGACGCGCTGTTCACGTCCGATCAGGTCGCGCTGGATAGCGGCGAGTGTGGAATCTCGGACCGCAAGGGCCTCTTCGTAGTCCCTCAGTTTCTGTTCACGGGAAGCGACATCTTTCTGAAGGATCTCAAGATTGGTGAGCAGTTTTTTGATCTCAGCGGAGTTCTTTGCTTTGGATTGTTCGTAATTCTGACCGGAGATCGTCAGATCATTCTCCAAAGAACGGATGCGGTCCTTCAGTGTATCGGTCTGATGCTGAAGATCGGCGACCTGTTTCTGATACTCCGTATTCTGATTCTTCAGTGAAGAATTATCGGACGTGAGATTGTCCATTCTCGTCTGCATGGATGCGACGACATTCTTCAGGGAATCGACGGAGACCAGCAGTGCATCCCGATGGGACTGCATCTCTTCAAATTTTCCGAGCGAGACACATGCTGAAAGTAAAAAAGGGAGGAGGACGGGGAACACAAATCGAAGATTTTTCATAATGACCTTTATCATTCGTTCTCAATATAACGTTGGAAGGAGTAAAAAAAAAGGGACGTCAAAAACGTCCCTTTTTTAAATTGTCGGGGTGAGAGGATTCGAACCTCCGACCTCTTGGTCCCGAACCAAGCGCTCTAACCGGGCTGAGCCACACCCCGAACAATGTGTGCATATTCTTCAAGAATCTGAGCGGAGAAGGAGGGATTTGAACCCTCGGTACAGGTTAACCCCGTACGGCGGTTTAGCAAACCGCTGGTTTAAGCCACTCACCCACCTCTCCAAAAAATAGCAGCTTATTTCTTCTATTTTCTTCGATTTTTGAAATCTATTCGTATATAAAAGAACAAACAACGCACAAATTTTAACTGAATAATATAATGAAATACGGTACTTTTTGCAATGAAAATCTCTTCGAGTGACGCGAGACCAAAAAAATCTTACACATAACCTTTTTTGATCGCGATGGCGACCGCTTCCGCCTGGGAGTGGACGTGGAGTTTCTTGTAGATACGTTTGATATGAAAGCGGACCGTGTCTTTGCTGATATTCAGCGTCATCGCAATGGAGTAGTACGTTTTACCGGTGATAAGTTCTTTGAGGATCTCGCGTTCGCGGTCCGTCAGCAGCGTTGAATCTTCCTTCACGGTATTCTTGTTCTGGAAAAAGAGGGTCACCTTACGCGCGATATGCGAACTCATCGGAGCGCCCCCATCATGGGCATCTTTGATCGCTTCCAATAGACGGTCAGGATGGGTCTTCTTCACAAGATATCCGCAGGCACCGGCGACCAGCGCGTCGAAGATCAGATCGTTCTCTTCATGCACGGTGAGCATCAAGATATTCAGGTCAGGCAGGATCCCTTTGACGATCTTCACACCCTCGATACCGTTCATTCCCGGAAGTTTGATATCCATCAGCAGAAGATCGGGATCCAGTGCCTTCACTTTTTTAAGCATCGATTCGCAATCCACAAAGGCCCCGACACAGGAGAATCCTTTTGAACGGTTCAGCAGTGATGCCAGTGAATTGTTGATAATCTTATTGTCTTCGACTATGACGACGTTGATCATATCAGATTTCTCTTCCTAAATGCTGCCGGTAAATTTGATCATCGAACCAGTTTCGGGTGTTGACTGGATCCGGACGGAGCCGCCGATCGCCTGAGCGCGGTGCTGCATATTATCCAATCCGTTGCCCATACTTCGTTTAGTCACATCGAACCCCTGCCCATTATCATACATCGTTATTGTGAGCATTCTTCCGTTCACTTCGGTATTGATGGATATTTCCGTACACGTGCTGTGCTTCAATGCGTTATTGATCGCTTCTTTGAAGATCAGATAGATGTTCTTCCTGTGTTCCATCGGTAATGAGATGGACTCCATCGAATTCAGATTGTTGATATGGAGAAGTATCTGACGGT
>CALROS020000200.1:0-4444 GCA_943369855.1 Chitinophaga pinensis
AAGCCGGAGCTGTTGAATACAAACCGGGACGTTTCCAATATTATCAGGTCGGTGCGAATATCGGCGGCCCGATCATCGAGAACAAATTGTTCCTGTTCGGAAGCTTTGAAACTGAGAATCTCACACAGCCCGGAACAACATTCCGCGCCAATAAAGGCGGCGAAACAGTCGGCGGAAATACGACCCGTGTTCTTCAGTCCGATCTTGATGCTTTGAGCAGTTTCTTGAAGACGAACTTCGGTTATGAGACCGGTCCGTATCAGGGATACAACAATGAGACACCGGCTTTGCGTCTGCTTGCCAAAATGGACTATAACATGGATGACAACAACAAGATCATCCTCCGGTATATCCACCTTGACTCAAAGACGGACGTTCTTGAGTCGAACTCGTCTTCACTCGGTCTGGGTACCGGCGGACGTCAGAATGTGACGACCGCATTGGGATTCCAGAATTCAAACTACCAGATCGGCGAGAACATCCGCAATATCATCGGTGAATGGAACTCCACGTTCGGCGACAACATGGCGAATAACCTGATCGTCGGTTATTCACATCATGATGAGAGCCGTGAGTCACGCGGTTCATTCTTCCCGTTCGTCGATATCTTGAATTCGGGAACGAACTATACATCATTCGGTTATGAACCGTTCACTCCGAACAACGAACTTCGCTATTCATCCATACAATTGCAGGATAACTTCACCTACTATTTGGGTGATCATTATCTGACATTGGGTGCGAGCGTCGAGAAATATCAGTCAGAGAATATCTTCTTCCCGGGAGCACAAAGCGCGTACGTCTATAATAAGCTGTCGGATTTTTATGCTGATGCAAATGGATATCTGGCAAACCCGTCACGGGTCGCTTCAGACAGCACGCTCCGCCGCTTCCAGGTCCGCTGGGCTAACATCCCCGGCTTAAAGAAACCTGTTCAGGATCTGAAAGTTCTGTACACAGGATTATATGCACAGGATGAATGGCAGGTAATGAAAGATCTGCGGCTCTCCTTTGGATTACGCATAGACATTCCTTTCTTCGAAAACACCGGATATCGCAATGCTGAAGTTGATACAATGAAATTCCGCGACGAGAACGGTGCAGTTGCCCGGTATGCAACGGATAAAATGCCCGGGGCAAACATTCTTTGGTCACCCCGCTTTGGTTTCAACTATGATGTGACCGGCGATCGCACCACGCAGATCCGCGGCGGATCCGGTATCTTCACCGGTAAACCGGCGTATGTCTGGATCTCGAATCAGATCGGTAACAATGGTGTGTTGACAGGTTTTGAACAAACAGACAATACAAAAAATCGGCCGTTCAATCCGAATCCGGATCGATATAAACCAGCCTCAGTATCCGGTGCTCCTGCTGCAGGTTATGAATTGGCATTGACCGATCCTGATTTTAAGTTCCCGCAATTGTGGAGAACGAATATTGCTGTCGATCAAAAACTTCCGTTCGACCTCGTTGCAACGGGTGAATTCCTCTACAGCACAGATGTTAATGGTGTGTATTATATCAATGCGGCTCTGCCCGCAGCGCAGTCGGCTTTTACCGGTGTGGATGCGCGTTCACGGTGGACGGCAAATACACTCTATCCGAGCCCTGGTGCAGGTCAGCCTGTTAAGGTCACCAATGCTGTTGTGATGAAAAATCAAGATGTCGGATATTCATGGTCCGCTTCATTCTCACTGGAAAAACCGTTCAGCGATGGTTGGTTTGCCAAAGCAGCATATAACTACGGTGTTGCAAAGAATACGGTTGATCCGGGTTCCATCGCATCCGGTTCCTGGTATGGCAATGCAATGAGCAACGATCCCAATAATCCCGGTGTCGGTTTTGCAGCAACGTCGCCCGGTCATCGCGTCTTCGGAACAGCATCATATCGCCTTGAATATTTCGATATGGGTGCGACGACTATGTCCATTTTCTGGGAAGGTCGTACGATCGGAAATGCAAGCTACACCTTCAGCGGCGATCTGAACAACGACGGCGGTGTGAACGATCTTATCTATATTCCCAAAGATCAGTCTGAGATGAACTTCGCAGCGATCACGGGAACAACACCGTTCACCGTACAGCAGCAGAAGGATGCTTGGGAAGCATATATCAAGCAGGATAAATATCTGAATGCGAACAGAGGCAAATATGCAGAACGTAATGCTGTGTTCATGCCGATGGTCTTCAGAGCTGACTTCAGCCTGACGCAGGAAGTGTTCACGGAATTGTTCGGCAAACGCAATTCACTTCAGTTCCGTATGGACATCCTTAACTTCACCAACCTGCTCAACAGCGATTGGGGTCTGTCACAGCGCTTCGTAACGACACAGCCCTTGATCAATGTCGCTCCGTTGGCAGACGGAAAAGTGCTCTATCAGTTACGCGCAGTCAACGGCAAACTGATCGATCATACATTCGAAAAAACAGCCAATATCGATGATGTCTATCGGATCCAGTTCGGTATCCGCTATACATTCAATTGATCATTGTTTTTGACAATAAGCCCCGCAATGATCGTTGCGGGGCTTTTTTTTTATTGCTCATATGAATCTACGAACGTTACTGCTCATTCTCTTCCTCTTCATCACCGTATCGTCCGCTCAGGAAAAACAATGCACGATACTTATTTCATTCGACGGTTTCCGATGGGACTACCTGAGCAGGAATCTGACTCCGACGATCGATTCACTGGCTAAAGCTGGGGTGCATGCGGCATCGCTGGAACCGGTCTATCCCTCCAAGACCTTCCCCAATCATCTTGCGATCGTCACCGGAATGTATGCGGATAATCACGGCATCATTCAGAACGATTTCCTTGATGATAATGCCCAGCGGCGGTTCAAGATCAGTGATACCATCGAAGTGCGTGATGCCCGATGGTACCGGGGCGAAGCGATCTGGGAAACGGCGAGAAAGAACGGAAAGATCTCGGCGAGCTATTTCTGGCCGGGGAGCGAATTGAACGAGGAACAGCGTCATCCGAATTATTTTGAACGGTATGATATGAAACGGCCGTACTCGGGCCGCATCAACGGAGTATTGAAATGGATCGGACTGCCGGCAGCTCAGCGTCCGGATATCATTACCGTCTATTTTGATGCCACTGATACACAAGGACATTATTTCGGACCGAACTCTTCCCAAGTGAACGGAGCGATCGCGCGGTTGGATTCAGTCGTGGCTTCATTGATCGCAGGACTTCGCAGCATGAAGATGGCGGATTCTGCCAATATCATTCTCGTCTCCGATCACGGCATGGCGGAGGTCGACCTTTCAAGGACGATCGTCCTAGACGATCTGCTGAAAGGGGAACAGTATCAGACCCAATGGTCGGGACCGACCGTTCTTCTCCGTTCCACCAATGGACGGGACAAACAGATCATCGAGCAGCTGCGAAAAAAGATGTCCCATGCGTCGGTCTATACGAAGAGCGAATTCCCCGAGTATTATCACTTCTCTCACAATGATCTGATCTATCCGGTCATCATCGCCGCGGACCTCGGCTGGCAGGTGCGGGCAAATGCTTTGACCAAAAAGGATTCCGTGAACTTTGAACACGGAAATCACGGTTTTGACAATCATCAGATGGACATGCACGGCATTCTCATTGCCGCGGGTCCCGCTTTCAAAGTGAATTACTCCACCGGAATGCTGAAGAATATCGACGTCTATCCTATGCTTTGCAAAGTATTGAAGATCGAGCCGAACCCGCATTCGGACGGGAAATTGGAACGTATCGGATTCATTTTGCGTTAACATTGCGGAACGGATCGATCCGACACAGTGCCTGATCGTTCAGATGTACTATAATAAAACAGGAAGTATTATGAAGATCTATACCAAGAC
Organism: Chitinophaga pinensis; assembly: GCA_943369855.1. GTDB lineage: Bacteria > Bacteroidota > Ignavibacteria > UBA10030 > UBA8401 > UBA8401. The sequence continues at coordinate 3,853 of CALROS020000200.1, forward strand.
AGGCGACAAAGGAGAGACGGCATTATTCGGCGGCGAGCGTGTTCCGAAGGATGCTCAGAGGATCGAAGCATATGGATCCGTGGACGAATTGAACTGTATCCTTGGAGTCATACGGTCACTTGATCCGGATAAATTCATTTCAGTATCACTGCAGAAGATCCAGAATCAACTCTTTGAACTCGGTGCGGATCTTGCTACTCCAATCGCGCATCAGAGTCCGATGATACCGCGGATCAAAGTATCGCATGCGTCATTCCTGGAAAAGACCATCGATACGATGGAGAAGGAACTCCATCCGCTGAAGACGTTCATCCTTCCAGGCGGCACGGTGGTCGCATCGCATCTTCATCTCGCACGGACGGTCTGCCGGCGTGCTGAGCGGAGTGTTGTACGCCTGTCCCGAAATGAGGATATCGGTGATGCTGTTATCATTTACCTGAACCGCCTGTCGGACCTGTTGTTTGTGATGGCCCGATATGCGAATCATCTCAGCGGTCATGAAGAAGTGAAATGGGTGAGCGGACGAAGAAAAGCAAAGTAGAATCCGATCGTTCGATCGTTGAACCGCATTCCGGCGTCGTAACTGAAAGGC
>CALROS020000201.1:0-4444 GCA_943369855.1 Chitinophaga pinensis
ACACCGTTTGCGGTACCCTGAACGATCTGAGGAGCGATAGTGTATTCGATCGTCGTTGATGGATTGAATGGATTGGGGTAATTCTGCTCGAGTGACATTTCTTCAGGAACTGTCGTACGGTTCGAACGTACTGTGGTTGGATTTTTGAAATGCTCAGCAGCTTCACTGAGTGTCACAAATTTTATGCGTTCACCATATTCTGCCTTGAGCGAATCGAGCATCTCCTCCATCCATGAGATCACAATCCCATTCAAATATCCCTGACGCGTAAACGGGTCATGGAAAAGAAAAACAAAACAACCCGATTCCTGTCCGATCGTCCTGACATCATTCAATCCTGCAATGAATTGAGATCGATAATTTGCTGCTGTCAGCGTCCACGTATATTCTTTTGTGGATGGGATATTGAACACTCCGGGAGCTACTTCACCCCGCAGTGCTTTTGTTGTTGAGATATTCGGAAAACGATGTTCGGCAAGGAGATGATATGTTGTAGAATCTTCATAATGGCCGGGCGAGACGAATAAGGTTGGAACAATTCCCAATGAATCGCTCAGAACCTTCATTCCGCTCTTGATGAGAGAATCCTGCACAGATCGGGCGACAGCGGATTTTTGCGTGTCGCAGTACATCTCATGTCCCGTGCTTCCACAACGTGTACAGATATGATTATAGCCATGCTGAGCGATCTCGTGACCATGAAGAAGTGAATTCTTCAGCTCAGCAGTAAGGGATCCGTTATTCACGCCGGACTCGAGCAATCGGTGCGGGATCGTTACGTACGTTACCTTTCCACCGCGTGATTCGGCTGCCTGTTCGAATGCGGATAAATTTTTGGGAAGGTATGTAGTATTCCGAGATTGAATGTCATCGATTCGGAGAACAACATAGATCGGATTTTGACTCCAGAGAACGAGCGGAAGACACAAAGAACACAATATCCGAATGAGATAGTTCACTGATTGCTTAACCCGATCATTTCTGCAATATCAACTTTATTGTCTGCGAGTTTCTATTTGATGTAAGTCTTGCAAAATACATTCCGCTTGCAAGGGATGCCGCATTGAAGTTCACCGTATAATTCCCAGGCATTTGCTGTTCATTCACTAACGTTGCCACTTTTTTTCCAAGAACATCGAACACCATCAGAGACACAAAAGCCGGTGCGGATATTGTTCCCCTCGGACCAACAATCCCTAAGCTGTAGGAAATTGATGTCTCAGGGTTGAATGGATTAGGATAATTCTGCATCAGCATGAAATGATCCGGAGGAGATAGTTGAACTTCGGCTGTATTCCGTACGGATGTCATAACATCAGGAGAAAGTGCACGATTGATGGAGATCATCACCGCATCCGCTGTGAGATAGGTGCCGGATTCTGTGCTCTGCCGACTCAATGTGACAACGGTGTGCATTCCTGAATCAATGAATGCTGTACGTAATCTGTACCATCCTTTTTTTGACAGATCGCTCTGATCGATGACCGTTACAGATGTGTCATTCTTTCCCAAAACGGAATACCGTGCCTTCGTCGTCCACGGAGTATTCGGAACGCGATATATATAAACATCATAATTTGCAGGATATGGAACCATCATGCGATAGCTCAGTGATGTCGACGTTGTGCTGTCACTCGTCCTCAGTATGGTACCGTTGTATCCTTTCATTTGGTACACGGACCAATCGCCGTTCTTCTGGACTGACGCATCATCTTCATTCAGCACTGATGCCGGGAATCTCCATTCATTCTCCCCCCGTTCCGGAACGAGCGCCCGTTCCTTATAATAAGTCTTCTTCAGCGTATCGCCGAGCAGACTGTTGTTCTTTCGTAATCCTTCATAATAGAAGAATGCTTCACCGTTCACTCCGTTCGCGCGGTTCTCTTTCAACACATTCATCAGAAAATCGGCGGACATCACATATTCATTCACTCCGGTACCGATATTCATCAGAATGCCGGGGAATAATTTGTGTTTGTTCGCGCCGACCTGAGCAATGGCGTTCATCAGTTCGAATTTATATTCCGAAAAGGTATATCGGTACAATTGCGGGATGAAATGATCAGCTATACCATTATCGATCCAGTTCTTTGAATCCTGTAGATATTCTTGATAGGACCATGGATAGATACTGGGACTTGACGAGACGAAGAGTGAAGGGGATTTTTTTTTGATGATTGAGCGCACGTCGGCGTACCACTGATTCATTTTATCTGCTCGCCATCGCATCCATGCCGCTTCGGTGAAGTCCGACGGCGGTGCACTGCCGGCATGCTCATTCTTATAGATGGCAACGGTAACGGAATCATATCCCCCTTCCACCGGCATGGCGGGGATCCGGTCCGAGAATTCCACACCGTCCACATCATACTTTGTGATCACTTCGGAGACTAGGCGGTTGATGAATTTCTGCACATCGGGATTGATCGCGGACATCCAGTCGAATCCGTTCTTGTTGCAAATCTTTCCGTCGGCAGTCCTCAGCGCCCATTGCGGGAATTTTTGGATGATGTGGCCGCCGGTGGGTGTTCCGCTGCCGGAATACCATGCGGCGAATCCATATTCGAACCACGGATAGACCTCAATGCCGACGCGGTGCGCTTCGATCACAATACGCTCCAGCGGATCACGTCCGGCGAACTGCGGATGGATCTTCACGCCGAAGATGCTGTCCATGACAGCGCTTTGATATTGGGTATACGCGCCGTTCCAAACCACCGGAAGGACAACATTCACACCGATGGATGCAAGATAATCCATCGCCGCGGCGATATTCTGGTCGGTGAACAGAACATTACTGTCCACATTCGTCAATTTAACAGCGCGAAATTCTTTAGGACGCTGACTGAACAGGAGTGATGAGAAGATGAGAAGTATGCTGAGGATTTTTTTCATTCACTGTTCTTTTCGTGCGGCATGTCGGGACTTATTTGACCAGGACCATTCTCCTGGTGATGGTCTCAGCATTCGTCCTGAGTGAATAGAAATATGTTCCCGATGCAAATCCGTGCGCATCGAAACGGAGAGAATAGGTGCCCGGTTCTTTTTGTTCATTCACGAGTACCGCGGTCTGACGGCCGAGAAGGTCATAGACCGTTATCTTCACCTCTCCTTTTACCGCAATGCTGTATTCGAACTGCGTTGAGGGATTGAACGGGTTGGGATAATTGCTCGACAATGCGGCTGACTGCGGAATGGATGTTCGTTCGGACTGCGGTGTATTCACTCCCAGAACAGCATCCGGAGAACGTCTGCGGTTGATCATGAGCATCGCCGCATCGGCGACGACATATTTTCCGGGTTCAGTGAGTGAGTTATCGAGTTTCAGCGCAGTGCGGTTTCCGGCTGCAAGATAGACGGTTCCGAGTTTGAACCACCCTTTTTTCACCAGATCACTTTGATCGACGATCACGACCGACGAATCGGATTCGGAGATGAGTGTATACCGCGCATTCTGTGTCCATGGAGTATTGGGTGTCCGGTACGTGTATACGTCATAGAACGCCGACGCAGGGACCGTGAATGAATACCGCAGTTCAGCATTCTTCACCGAGTCCGATGCACGAATGATGGAACCGGAATATCCTTTCATCAGATATTCGGACCATACTCCTGTTTTCATCACACCGGCATCCGTTTCGTTCATGATGGACGCTTTCGGGATCCAGACCTTTCCATTTCTGAACGGCACGGTGGCGGAAGTCTGATAGAAATTATTCTTCAAATAGGTTCCGACCCGATTGCTGTTGGCACGGATACCTTCATAGAAGAAGAAACATTCTCCTTTCGATCCCTTCGTTCTGCCTGCATTCAGCATCTGTCCGAGGAATGTGGTATCCACATTGTAGGTGCCGACCCTCGCTAGGATTCCTGAACTGAACACATTCGGTCCGTATTGACCTACATCGCTCCACGTGGTATTCAGTGCATAATTGAAATCAGCGATGTTATACTGATACAATTGAGGGATCACATTGTCGAGGAGGCCCTGCTGAACCCAGGACTTTGAATCCTGCAACAGCTGCGCATACCCCCAATAGTACGGAGCGGGAGAAACGGAGAGGATCATATTCTTCCCTCGTGTTTTTACCGTGTCGCGAAGTCTTCCGAGGAATTCCGTCAATTTATCTGCGCGCCATCGCATCCAATCCGCATCCGAAAACGATGCGGGAGGATTCGCGCCAAGATGTTCTGTTTTATAGAGCGCAACGGTTGCGGAATCATATCCACCTTCAACGGGCATTGCCGGCAGACGATCATCACCCTGCACTCCGTCAACATTGTATTTGTCCATCACTTCAGCCATCAGGGAGATCATGAAATTCTGAGGACCCGGATTGAGGGGGGACATCCAGTCGAATCCATTATCAACGATGAGGGCGCCGGCATTATCCTTCAATGCCCACGATGGATATTTCGCGAGGATATGTCCGCCGTTGAGACT
>CALROS020000202.1:0-4434 GCA_943369855.1 Chitinophaga pinensis
CATCATCGGTCCGTTTCTTCTTCTCATATTTTTTCAGACCAACGATCTGGTCCTGATTGAACCCGAGCTTCTCCATCTTCTCCACTTCAAAGAAATCCTCACCCACTTCATATTCCCCTTCTTCTTCACCGACATCCACATCTTCGATCTCATCCTCGATCTTTGCGGCGACGAAGATGAACCGTTTATCCGCTTCGATGAGCATTTCAAAATCACCGAGATTCTCCGGCATGTCGAATTTCAGATCCTCGGACCGTTCGGCCATTTCATCCCACAGTTCCAGGATCGGAACTTCTTTCGTCTTATGCGCTTCTAAAAATCGTTCGGCTTCGGATAATAATTTTTCATACATGATAACCTCCGTGATGTGGTACCGTTCTCGACAGGTCCTGTGGATCGTTCACTTCATTTTCTGTAACGGATCTTCCCCCCGACGATCGTCATTTCAACGTCCGTCGTGAGGATCTCTCTGGGTTCAATGGTCATGATATCGTTCGAAAGGAACACCAGGTCCGCCAATTTTCCTGCTTGAATGCTTCCTTTCTCATTTTCCAGGAATTCCGCATACGCTCCCCATTGAGTGAATGCCCTGAGTGCTTCCGCCCGGGTCATCTTTTGCGGAGCGAACCAACCGCCTTCGAACAATGTGGAATCACGGATATGTTCAGCGGAAAGCTGAAATAATTTCTCAACATCGTGCGCATTTCGGGGAATACCATTTTTATCCTGCCGGGTGATCGCGGCATAGAATCCATTCAGCGGATTCGGCAGTTCGACCGGGAAATCAGAACCCGCGGGAATGATATTGCCGTCATCAAGCAAAGAACGCCATGCGTACGCACCGAGGATGCGTTCCGGACCAAGCCGTGCCTGCGCCCAATACATATCCGACGTTGCGTGTGTCGGTTGCATGCTTGGGATGACATTCAATTGCTTGAACCGCGGGATATCGTCCGGTGCGATGATCTGCGCATGTTCTATCCGCAGCCGGGCATTGCGCGCCTGCACCGGGTATTTCTTCGACGCGGCTTCGAACTCATCCAAAGCCGTCTTATTGGCTCTGTCCCCGATCGCATGCACACATACCTGGAATCCGTGCTGCAGTGCCTGTTCGGTGATGACGCGGATTGAGTCGGGAGAGAACGTGATGACGCCGTGGCTTTCGGGTTCATCACTGTACGGTTCGATCAGCGCCGCACCTCGGGAGCCGAGCGCGCCGTCCAGATACAGTTTAATGGAACGGAGTGAAAGTAAATGATTGGTAACGTCCACGTATGGACCGCTCTTCAACATCGATTGCAGGAACTCACCGTTTCCGCCGATCAAAGCATAAATGCGAATTGGAAGTTCCTTCGAATCAGCGAGAGCGCGGTATATCTCAAAATCGGTCCGGTCGATACCCATGTCGTGTACGCCGGTGAGTCCGTAGCGAAGACATTCTTTGAACGCTTTATGATAGAGTTCGGTCTTTTCGGCAATAGAATAATCGGGAACCACATTCCGCACGAGCGATTCGGCATTGTCCACAAAAACACCGGTCGGATTTCCGAACCGGTCCTTCATCACGATACCGCCGTCGACTTCCATGGTCAGGTCAGTTCTATTTCTGGCGATCTCCATCGCTTTGGAATTCACCCAGATGGCATGGCCGTCGATCCTGTTGAGAATGACGGGATTGTTCGGGGAAACTTTGTCGAGCATAGCTGCGGTGGGGAACGGTTTTTGTCCCGTACCGCTTCCCCAGTCGTTCTGATCCCAGCCGCGGCCGCGTATCCATTCTCCCGGTTTTGCACTCTTCACTCGTTCGGCGAGCATCTCAACGATCTGCTGTGAAGATGTTGTTCCGTAGAGATTCAATTCCGAAAGACTCTGTCCGAGTCCCATCACATGCGCGTGTGAGTCGATCATTCCGGGAATGACCGTCTTCCCTTTCGCATCGATCACATTTTGAGAAGTATACTGTTTTTGTATATCTTGTGATGTGCCGACGGCGATGATCCTGCTGCCGCGGACCGCGACAGCTTCCGCGACGGAATTATGAACATCGACCGTGTAGATATTCGCATTGATGATGATAAGATCGGCAGGTTGTTTCTGTGCGAGGATATGCAGGAACACTGCAGCGAAAACGGCAAGAGCAGAAATGATGATGATGAGTGTTTTCATGGCAGTTGTTTTCCCTTGACCGAAAATTACAAAAGGGATATTGTAAATGCCAATACCTTTTCTTCCGGAATCTCTGTTGTGAACGAAATACTTTTTAAAGTGTAGTGTTTTTTTCCCGAAAAATACCTATAGGAAAACCATGAAAGAATTCGATGAATTTGTTGCCATCATGCGCAGACTGCGGAACGAATGTCCGTGGGACAAGGAGCAGACGCACGAATCCTTGAAGAAACATTTCGTTGAGGAAACGTACGAAGCGCTTGATGCGATCGACCGGAAGAACTTCGACGATCTGAAAGGGGAACTCGGTGATGTTGCATTGCAGGTGCTCTTCCATTCCATCATTGCAGAGGAGGAAAAGAAATTCACATTGGAAGAGGTCTTTACATCGATCAACGAGAAACTCATCCGCCGTCATCCGCATATCTACGGCGACGCCGTGGTCAATTCAGGCGCGGAACAATCCGCGCTGTGGGACAAGATCAAAATGACCGAAGGACGAACATCGGTGCTGGAAGGGATACCGAATCATTATCCCGCGCTGATGAAAGCGGAGAAAGTGCAGAAGAAAGCATCCAAGGTCGGCTTCGATTGGACCGACAAAGCGGATGTCTGGAAGAAAGTGGAGGACGAGATCGGAGAGCTGCACACCGCCGTGGAATCCGGAAACAAGGAACAGACACAGAAAGAATTCGGCGATGTGCTCTTCTCGCTCGTGAATTACTCGCGATTCATCGGCGTCGATCCGGAAGAATCACTTCATACGACCGTCAGGACATTCACGGACCGGTTCACATACATCGAAAAACGACTGCAGGAACAAGGGAAGGATATCCATTCAACAACACTCGCCGAAATGGATGAATTGTGGAATGAAGCAAAAAAGACGTTATAATCTCACCGGAGCCGTTTCAGTATACCGGACAGGATCTTGGCGTTCGGCGATGCGTTAGAGAATTCCCGGTCGCCTTCGTTGCTCAAAATGATCCTCTGATACTGATTCATCTCTGAGCGGTAGATATAGACTGTTGTTGTCCAAGCTCCCATATCCGCTCCGACGTAAGCAGTGTCCGAATAGGTTTTTGCATCGATCGACATCGATAACTGTTTCATCATCATCAGTGAATCCGCCGGTAAATGAGACCTGAGCGTATCGCGGCGAGCAAATTTCGTCAGCAGTTCTTCTTTCGTGAACATCCCGTCTTCATCCTCGACCCATTGCACCGGATCCCCTGAACGGTCATACGTGTGAACATCACCGTTTTCCGCAATATACATTCCTTTCCACGTTACACCCCAGGCGAAATTCACATACTCAGTTTCAAAGATGATCTCCTGCTGCGGCAGAACACCGGAATTTACGGTAGAGTCGTTACAAGCGAATAACACGAACAGCACGAGCACGATAATGGGATTGATGTTCATTGGTTCACTCCTTTCCGTCGAACTGAACGGCTATTTCCCTTTCCCGTTCTCCTTCTCGCCGAACTTTGCATACGCATCGATGATCTCGCGGACGAGCCGGTGCCGGACAACATCCGTTTTGTCAAAATAGACGAAATCGATCCCTTCGATCTTCTTCAACACGTCCTGGATCTGAACCAATCCCGATGTGACATTTCCGGGCAGATCGATCTGCGTAACGTCACCGGTGATGATCGCTTTGGAATTGTTTCCAAGCCGTGTCAGGAACATCTTCATCTGCATCGCCGTTGCGTTCTGCGCTTCATCAAGAATGACAAAAGCATTGTGGAGCGTCCGTCCCCGCATGTAGGCAAGCGGGACGATCTCGATGATGCGGCGTTCCATATACATCTTCAGTTTCTCGCTCGGCAGCATATCATCCAGCGCGTCGTATAATGGACGGAGATACGGATCGATCTTCTGCGCCATGTCGCCGGGAAGGAATCCGAGCGATTCACCCGCTTCTACGGCAGGACGCGCCAGGACGATCTTACTCACTTCATTATTCTTAAGACTCGCTACTGCCATGGCAACAGCGAGATAGGTCTTTCCTGTACCGGCGGGTCCCACAGCGAAGATGATATCGTTCTTTAATGCTTTGTCAAGATACTCCCGTTGAGTCGGAGTCTTCGCTTTGATAATGGAATTCTTCGTGAAGAGAACGGCGACATCATTCTCCTTCATGTTGAGCGATGCAAATTTTACGGGAGCGACATCCACCACAAGGTCCAGCACGGTGTTCACATCATTCGCCGTCAAAACACCGTTCTTTGACAAGAGGAACTGAAGTTCATTGAAGACACG
>CALROS020000203.1:0-4425 GCA_943369855.1 Chitinophaga pinensis
GATCTCATCCTGCCTTCGATACCGGCGGCCGATCGCTCCGCTGTCATCGTAGAACACACGGAAATATTTCTGCAGATCCTTCGTCATCTTCTTCGCGATCTCATCCATACCGTCCCGGTTCACCAGCGGAAGGATGGCCGCTTTCATCGGTGCAAGTTTCGGATGAAGATGCAGCACGGTCCTCATCTCTCCTTCGACCATCTCTTCATCATACGACGCGCAGAGGAATGCCATGAACGAACGGCTCGCTCCGACCGATGTTTCGATCACGAACGGGACGAACTTCTCTTTGGACTGTTCATCGAAATATTTCAGGGCTTTGCCGGAGAATTGTTCATGCTGCGAAAGATCGAAATTCGTCCTGCTGTGGATCCCTTCCACTTCACCCCAGCCGAACGGGAACTTGAATTCGATATCGAACGCGTTCTTCGCATAGTGGGCCAGTTTCTCATGCTTATGCCACTGCAGGTTCTCCTGCTTCATCCCGAGCTCCAGGAACCATTTCATCCGTTCCTCGCGCCAGTATTCAAAGAATTTATCCTCTTCACCCGGTTTCACGAAATACTGCATCTCCATCTGCTCGAACTCACGGGTCCGGAACAGGAAGTTCTTCGTATTGATCTCATTGCGGAATGCCTTCCCGATCTGCGCGATACCGAACGGAAGTTTCTGCCGGGAAGCGCTCTGCACATTCAGGAAATTGACGAAGATCCCCTGCGCTGTTTCGGGACGGAGATAGACGACATTGTTCGTGTCCTCGACCGGACCGACAAAGGTCTTGAACATCAGATTGAATTGGCGCGCTTCGGTGAACGTTGCTTTATTGCCGCAGTTCGGACACGCGACCGCTTTCAGCGCCTTGGCAACCGATTCATCGGACGAGATGCGTGAAGCGAATTCATTCACGATCTTCTCGTCGGACTGCTGTCCCTCGAATTCACCGGGGAACATCTCGCGGAGCACATCCTTCTTCTTCTTCGCATTCAGCTCATCCATCAGCACATCCACACGGTAACGGGCTTTGCACTGTTTGCAGTCCACCATCGGATCGGTGAAATTGGCGACATGGCCGGATGCTTCCCACACTTTCGGATGCATCAGAATGGACGCATCCACTCCTTCCACATCGTCACGGAAGGTCATGGAACGCCACCATGCCTGTTTCAGATTGTTGAGCATTTCTACGCCCAATGGACCGTAATCCCAGCAGCCGTTCAGGCCTCCGTAGATCTCACTGGATTGAAACACGAATCCGCGCCGCTTTGCAAGCGACACGATCTTTTCCATTATCGAATTTGCTTCTTTGGCTGCGATGGTGAAACTCCTTTCTTGGCTGCTGTTGCTGTCTCTTTACTGAAGATGAAACTTTTCAGGATCGTCTCTCCGTCCCTGATCTGAACGATCGAACTCTTGTCCTTATTATTCTCCGATGAAACGATCTCGGCACGGTACTGGCTGAGGGAATCCTTCATCGCACGGACGAACAGGAGCGGATCGAAAGTGGGCGGCATAGACACCCGCACATCATTCCTGTTCCTGACCTGACGGATACTCTCTTTTCGTATACCTAGTGCCTTCAATGTGGTATCGGCCATGGCAAGAACGCGTTCTCCGCTGACCGGTTGTTTGGATGATGATGACAAACTGAATCCGCTGCTGCCGGAACCCGAACATTCTTTCACCGAAGTAAGGATAACAGCGGTAACGGCGAGGATGGCGATAATGATGATCCGTTTATCCATCAGATGGTCACTTCACTTCGTTGACGTTTGTTGAAAACGGAGATCTTTCCTCCGGCATATTTTTCGATGAACTTTTTTGCAAGGTCAAAATCACGGCCGACATCGGTCGGTGTATGGGCATCGGAGCCGAGCGTGAGCGGGATCTTGTATTCCGAAAGGATCGAGAGAATATTCTCGCTCGGATACATCTCTTTCACCGGTTTGCGGAGTCCTGACGTGTTGATCTCCACGGCGATATCATGCTGCTTCACAATTTTAAATGTCTCCCTCAGCACTTCTTCCATTTTTTTTGTCGGACGGTGTCCGAATTTCTTCACAAGATCACAGTGCCCGATGATATCGAACAGCCCGCAGGCCGCGGATTGCGCAATGCGCTGGTAATACAGACCGTAGATATCATTCACATCTTTTTCATCATACTTTGCCACGAACAGCGGATTATCGAATCCCCAGTCATCCAGATAATGGACAGACCCGATAACGTAATCAAATTCACTCTTCGTATTGAATGTTTTTACCCATTCTTCGGTCCCCGGCATAAAATCGCCTTCCAGTCCGAATTTTACGGAGATTTTTCCTTTATACTTTTCCTGAAGTTCCTTCACGGCGGGCACATATAGAGCATTGAACTGCTCTTCGGTCATCCGCACATCACTGTCCCAATTGTCCGGCATCGGCGTATGATCGGACAGACCGATCTCATTCAGTCCGATCGATACGGCATGCTGAACATACTCTTCAAGAGTTCCGTCAGCATGTTTACAGAGATAATTATGGGTGTGATAATCCGCGAGCATCATTTCCGCCGTTGTGCTAAGTGTGCTGTTTCAATTCCCAAGGCCGCATACAGCGGAAGGAATCGTTTCAATGACCGTACCGATTCAAGTTCTTTGATATGTCGTGCGACAGTGATACCGTCCCCCCGCATGATCGGTCCGGTCAATGCTTCTGCCGGAGATGAATCCATCACATTCCCGATCGTCTGCATCACCAGCGGACGCATGATCTTCCGGTATTCCTTTTCATTCAGTCCAAATTGTTTTGCCAGCTGCTCGGCAACGGAGAGAACGGTCACCAGATAATTCGACGCAAAGACCGCTGCAATATGATATGCGACCTTATCCTTCTTCCGGATCACAAAATATTTCATGCCCAAAGAACGGGCGATGCCGGATGCTCTCTTTACCGAAGAAATATCCCCTTCGACCGCACAATAGATGTTCGATACACCAACCGTCCGCACTTTCCTCGAAAATGTCTGCAGCGGATGGACCGAGCCGATGGATGCCCCTCTCGTTTTCAACGGAAGTAATTCATCACTCGTCAAACCGCCGGAGGTATGCAGGAAGACCTTGTTGCGGACCGATTCTTTTCTGCCGGCAAGAAAAACTGCCACATCGCCGATCCGGGAGTCCGGCACAGCAATGAGCACTGTGTCGGATAATGGTGTATCAGCATCGAGTTTACCGAAGTTCTTCGTCCCTACCGACCGCGCCAGTTTCGCAGCACTCTGTCCATGCATGGAGAAGATCCCTGCGGGAACCGCACCGGCTGTGCGCATCGCATTGACGAATGACCGTGCGACAGCGCCTGCTCCGATGATGGTGACGGCTTTCAAAGGATTATTTCACCAGCATTAATTTCTTCACGTGTGAGGTTCCTGCGGATTGTATCCGGTAATAATACACTCCGCTCGGAAGTGCAGAAGCATCGAACGTATATCGGTATGAACCAGCTTCCATCGTCCGGTCGAACAGCACGGCACATTCCTTCCCGAGCTCATTGTAAACGGTCATCCGCACATTCCCCGGAACCGCCACGGAATACTCGATCATCGTTGTCGGATTGAACGGATTCGGATAATTCTGCTGCAATGCGAATGTCGGGATCACCTCAGTGTTCCCCGTCCTGACATCGGTGGTCGGATTCTCAACGGCACCCTGTTTCACCCAATTGATCAGCACTTTCAGATCGGCCGGATCCATCACCGGACCGCCTTTCGGCATCTGATCCCCGAATCCGGCGATCCCTTTGATCTTTTTGATCAAGACACTGTTGGTGTCACCGGGAACAACGATCGGTGAATGATTTCCGGTTGTGAACACTTTTGCATACTCATCCAGGAAGAAATTTCCTGAACCGCCATGGCAGTCCGTACAGCCGTATTTGTTGAAGATCGGTTTTGCATGCGTGGTATATCCGATGGATTGAGCGGAGAGTGCGGAGCATAACAACAACAGCAGTGCAGGCAGAAAAACTTTCATCATCTTTCGTTCCTCAATTGGTTAATATCTATTTCACATGAAATGGATCGGTCTGCGGTAGTAATTTTATTTGCTCTTATTCCTTTTATACATTTCGTTCCCCTGCTTCACAGACTCCATCGCAACAACAACGTTGTCCCATCCGAAACTTTCCACATGCTTCCCTTCCAGCATTTTATAGCTGGTGAAGAAATGCTCGATCTCCACCAGAAGGTGTTTCGGCACTTCCGTGACATCGTTGATATTTCGGTAGGTAGGATCATTGACAGCAACGGAGAGCAGTTTATCATCCAGACCTTTTTCGTCCTTCATCCGGAGGATGCCGATCGGTTTCACCTCGACGATCACACCGGTAAAGAGCGGCTGGTCGATGAAGATGAGGATATCCAGCGGATCGCCGTCATCCCACAGTGTACTCG
>CALROS020000204.1:0-4418 GCA_943369855.1 Chitinophaga pinensis
CGATATACGGTTGCATTCGATTTTTAGAAATGCCAAATTCATTTCCGAATGTCACACGTGAAGGTCATTCCGTGTGACATTTTTTATTTTTTGCAATGTGTCTTCAACCGATCGAATCACGGAGTGAAGATGTCAATGAAGACTTTTGATGCGATATCTCTACTATAGCATATTCTTTTTTTCCCTGTTCCAATGCTCTTACTCCCAGGGTTCCGTCCTGCTTGTCGGCGGCGGTTCGGAGAATTACGCTGACTGGTCCGATATTCCGTATGGATGGCTGGTGAACCATGCACCGAACAAAAAGATCCTCATTCTCCACTATTCAACAGTCTCCACATTCCTTCCGGATTATTTCAAATCTCTCGGCGCATCGCAGGCGGTAAGTACGACAATTTCGTCAGCGGCGGCAAATGATTCAGCGACCTATCGAATGATCCTGGAATACGACGGGATATTCCTCCGCGGCGGGGACCAATGGGAATATGTGAAACAATGGAAAGGGACACTCACCGAAGAAGCCATTACGAAAGTCTTTCAGCGCGGCGGCGCGATCGGAGGAACGAGCGCCGGTGCAATGGTGCTCAGCAAGTTCATCGCGGATGCGGGCACGACGAGCGTCGACCCGAGAACAGCAATAAGGACTCCTCTCTCTGCCGGCATCACTTTCACAGACGACTTCCTTGGATTTGTTCCCGGTATCCTTTGCGATACACATTTCTATGAACGTGGCAGACTCGCCCGTCTTCTCGCCATGCAGGGGGTCCAATATAAGAACAGCGGTTCTTGGTTCACCGGTGTGGGAATTGACGATGCAACGGCATTAGGAGTATCCTCCGACGGTTCTGCGGAGGTATTCGGTTCCGGAGTCGTGTCAGTGTTAGTGCCGAAGGTCAACACTGCTGCTTCAGTCAAGGCAGGAAAGCCGCTCGGACTTTCAGACATCACGTTACGTCAATACACGAAAGGTGCCATCGTCCAGCTGCCCGCCGGGACGAATATTTCAGCATCGAACATGTCCGCATATCAAGCGGCCGCTTATTCAACCGTTCATAAGAATGTCATTCTGGACGGCAGTTCTTCAACGGCAGATTGGTCCGGCACAACGGGTTCGTTGAACGCATTCGTCAACCGCGCCGGAAACGACACCGTGGAGATCCTCACGTCCTCACCTGCAAATATTCAGATCAGCGACGTTCGTTCGTTCTTGTCAGCACGCAATGTCCCTTCCTCCGTAACGATCGTGTCTCCATTTCAACGCCAGACCGATGATGTTGTAAAGATCATTGCATCACGAAATTCATTCCTCCTTGCGATTATCGCACCGGACAGTCTCCCCTTTTTAGCGGATTCACTTTCGGTGACCGGTTTCGCATTTCGTAATATGACGGGAAAGAATATTCTCCTCCTCGGTGATGCTGCATCATTTGCCGGGATGCAGTTTGTGAACAAACTGGAAGTGACGACAACTGCAGCATACCGCGGGCGGCTCACCATTGAGAATGGATTGGGATTGGTCAAAGGATTGATGATCATTCCTCGGTTGTACGAATCGGACAGCTATCTTGAGAACAGAGCTTGTGCGTTGCCGTGGGGGATCGGTAAAACGCAGCCTTCATTCGGCATGTATCTCGACAACGGCACATACTGCATCCTCACGAATGGGACAGTTTCATCATATGGCAAATCGCCGATACTGTTGTTCGATCTTCGGAAAACATCATCATCCGGATTCCCATCCTACACTGCTTCCGGCGGGATCGGACCGAGACAGAATGCGGCGCTGGACTTCGCAAATATCACCGTGTTGCCTGATTCCGCCTCGTTTTCTCTCACAGGCCCCTCCGGTGTGAAGGATAATATGACATCACTGATGCCGGACTCATATGAATTAAAGAACATCTATCCGAATCCGTTCAATCCTTCCGCTGTTGTGGAATTCAACCTTCCTCAGAATGCGTTCGTCACTGTCACCGTTTCCGATCTCCTCGGCAGAACGGTCAGGACCATCGCTCAACATGAGTTCGGAGCCGGCAGCCACCGATTACGGTTCGACGGTTCATCGTTGCCGAGCGGCGTGTATTTTATTTGTCTTAGAACGAACGGCCGCTCCTTCGTTAAGCAGGCGCGGCTCATAAAATAAAAAAAGGGAGCCGCAGCTCCCTTCCTTTTCAAACACTGTTCATCCCTTACGCTGTCGTCACCTTCGGCGGGAACATCTTGGACAGCACCACCGACACGATAAGGATTCCCATCACGACCATCAGCGAGATGCCGACCGGCACCTTGAACAGATCCACCAGCATCATCTTCCCGCCGACGAAAACAAGGATCACCGACAGTCCGTAATGCAGATAGTGGAACAATCCCATGATTCCCGCAAGCGCAAAATAGAGCGCTCGCAGTCCGAGGATAGCGAAGACATTGGACGTATAGACAATGAACGGATTGCTCGTGATCGCAAGGATCGCCGGTATGGAATCCACCGCAAAGATGACATCGGTCGTTTCGATCACCAACAAGACGATGAACATCGGTGTTGCAACCTTTCGTCCGTCGATCTTCGCAAAGAAATGATCGCCATGGTATTCATTCGTCACCGGGAACCATTTCTTGAATAAGCGGATGACAGGATTCTTCTCGGGCTCCAGTTTCTTATCCTTCTGCAGCGCCATATTGATGCCGGTGAAGATCAGCAGCGCGCCGAAGATGTAGATCGTCCAATGGAACGTTGTGATGAGCGAGACACCCGCAAAGATGAAGATCGCACGCATGATCAATGCGCCGAGGATCCCCCAGAAGAGCACCTTGTGCTGATAGAGGGACGGCACCCTGAAATACGTGAAGACCATCAAAAAGACGAAGACATTATCAACACTCAATGATTTTTCAATGAGATACCCTGTCAGGAATGCCAGAGCAGCATCACTGTTCGTATAACCGCTGCCGGGTGCGATCCAGTCCCAATAGTAGTAGATGAGCGTATTGAAGATCATCGCGCAGGCGATCCACACGGCGCTCCAGGTCAATGCCTCTTTCATCTTTACTTCATGAGCTTTTTTGTGGAAGACGCCGAGATCAAGTGCAAGCATCGCCAGCACGAATCCGTTGAAAAGCACCCACATCAATGTTGAATGTTCCATTCTATCCTTTTATTATTTTTGATTAAAAATCGAAGATATCGTCAAGAAAACTTTTCCTCTTTTTGTGCCGGTACCGATCATCCCCGTACGGCTTCTGATACTGCGGATGATTCATCGTTACGGGAAAAGGAACATTCTGCGGAGCCGGTATTTGTTCCTGATGCGACCGCTCGATGATCTTATCAAGTTCGCCGCGGTCCAGCCAAACCCCGCGGCATTTCGGACAGTAATCGATCTCCACTCCCTGACGCTCACTCATGACAAGTTCTGCAGAACAGACCGGACATTGCATCGTGACCTCCCCTGATAATGTTCGTTTATCGAATGGATGAACCGTAGACCATCGCTTCCAGCCGGGCGATCCGTTCCTCCATCGGCGGATGGGTGCTGAACAGACTCATGAACGAACCGCCGGAAAGCGGATTGACAATGAACATGTGTGCGGTCGCCGGCGTTGCGTCCATCGGTATCGATTCTGATCCGGCATGCAGCCTTCGCAGTGCACTGGCCAATGACAGCGGGTTCCCGGACATCTGCGCACCGGTCTCATCCGCAAGGAATTCCCGTGAGCGGGAGATCGCCATCTGCACCAGCATCGCTGCAATCGGCGCAAGGATCATCATCAAAATTCCTGTGACAGGATTCGAACCTTCCTCATCATCCGAACTCCGTCCGCCGAAGATCATCGCCCACTGTGCCATATTGGCAAGATAACTGATCGCACCCGCGAATGTCGCAGCGATTGTGCCGATCAAAATGTCGCGGTTCTTGATATGGGCCAGTTCATGCGCGATCACTCCCCGCAGTTCGTCACGGGTCAATAATCGTGTGATCCCTTCCGTAACGGCAACTGCCGCATGCTGCGGATCCCGTCCGGTCGCGAAAGCATTCGGCTGGTCCCCTTCGATCATATATAGTTTCGGCATCGGAAGTCCCGCGCGCTGTGTCAATTCCTCCGTCATCCGGAACAAATCAGGGGCTTCAGTCGGACTAAGTTCGCGAGCTCCGTACATGCGCAGGACGATCTTGTCGCTCCACCAATATGAAACAAAATTCATCACTCCGGCGAACAGCAATGCCATGGTCATACCGCTTTGACCTCCGAGTGCACCGCCGATCGTCACAAACAGGACGGTGAGAACACCCATTAAGAGGAATGTTTTCATCGTATTCATAGGGATAGCTCCATGATTAGTGATCACTGTAAGTTGTTGTCTTCTCTGACTATAACGACGATGGCAGGGCAAAAAGTTCCAAACGGTCATAAATAAACGTGCC
>CALROS020000205.1:0-4412 GCA_943369855.1 Chitinophaga pinensis
TCTCCGCCGGGGACGAGTGCCACGTCACGGATAAGATCCGAACCCCCTGTCTGCGGTCCGCCCGGTTCTACGGCGTTGCTTGCCGGCGGGATATAGGAACCGCGTGAAGAGACATTGGTCGTATAGCCGAAATTATACCATCGGATGGATGTACCGAAGTCAACTCCTGCAACGATCAATGTATCCTTTGTGATGTCGATCCCGTTCAGGAATGTTCCGTATCCCGAACCCGCGATGTTGAATCCGAACCGATCCACCTTTGTGGTATCGGCATTATGATAATAATAGAGTGCGGCGAGCGTATTCGGTTTTGTTTTCGGATACGGTTGTGAAGCGTTCACGATAACATCGGTCCCGATCGTCGTGATCCCGCGCAGTGCGCCGATGTTGCCGAGCAGTGTATCGGAATCCCCGTTCTTTGTAAAATCGATGAACAGTGAAAATACCGTGTCGCCGGGATTCGCATAGTAGATGGCATTGTGTGCATTCGGATCATCGACTTTGCTGGAAATGACATAGAGTCTTCCGTTCTTATCCAGCGCACAAAGATACGGCCGTGCCGCCGTGCTGTCTTTCAGCGGGAATTTGATCGCGTTTCGGTATTTCCATTCCTGAGCGTTCAACGTTACCGCCGAGAGAATGACCATCACCATCATGAGGAAAGAAACGGTGGCTGTTTTGCTCATACTGTTCTCCATAATTTGTACCGTACAGTGTTGTGTGGAAAAATCCGGGAAGCACCCCTCCAGCTTCACCCGTTCCTAATATATCGTGAACAAAACTGTCAATATTCCGTCACAAGTTCAACTACATCATGGTGTAGTTTTCTTTATAGGGCTAATTGTTTATTTTGAACACACTCTTAACGGACCCAATCAACATGGAAACTGTTCAACTTATCATCTTATTCATCGTCTTTTTCTCCATGGCGGTGATGATGTTCCTCCGGAAACTTCCGGCGATCATTGCGCTGCCGATCATGGCGGTGCTGATCGCGCTTACCTGCGGCGTTTCTGTGCAGGATACGGTCCGATATGTGATCGGCATGGGTTCATTGAAACTCTCCATGGCATTCACCATCTCCATCTTCGGAAGTATGCTGAGCGTATTGATGCAGAAGACGGGAGTTGCGGAAAGCTTCATCAAGCGCGGTGCGGAACTCTCCGGCGATGATCCGTGGACCATCGCAGTCGTAATGCTCACATTGATCATCATCCTGTTCAGTACACTCGGCGGACTCGGAGCGATCATCATGGTCGCGACCATCGTCCTGCCGATCATGTCCTCTGTCGGTATCGGTCCCATCACCACGGTCGGGATCTTCCTGTTCGGACTCAGCATCGGCGGATTGATGAATGTCGGCAACTGGGCCGTCTACATCTCCGTCATGGGACTGACCATCGAACAGATCCGTCCGTTCGCTCTGGTCATGTTCAGCATCTCGTTCCTGACCGCGCTGCTCTATATTACAGTGCAACTATACCGAGACGGCAACAGCGTGAATATCCGGAAAATTCTCCTTCGCAATCTGTTCTTCGCCGTTACGGGGAGTATTCTCACGTTCGGATATTTCCAATTCCTGAATGATGATGCACGGGCACTGTGTCTCTCCATCGTCTTACAAATCGGAAGGATCGCATCTTGGCTCGTCATCCTGGGGGTCAGTGCGTTATTTGCGATCGCTCTTTTCCGCGCAATATTGAAGAAGAATGAACAGACGAATGAAATCCACTGGAGTGCGTTGTTTGCACCTACCATTCCGCTCTTATTCATTCTTGTCTTCTCCATGGATTTCATCGCTTCGTTTGTACTTGGACTCGTCTTTACGTTCATCGCAACATATAAAAAAGGACGCTTGAATATTTTTATCCAGTCGATGTTCGAAGGCGGCGCTGTTGTGATGCCGGCCGTTGCGTTGATGTTCGGTATCGGGATGCTGCTGGTCGCAATTATGGGACCCGGGATCACGCTTGAAGCATACCCTGACGGCTGGCCTGTGATCAAATTATTAAAACCGCTGATGATGAAGATCGTTCCGTCGAATCCTTTTGAATACGTTTTCTTCTTCACGCTCGCTGCCCCCCTGGCATTATATCGTGGTCCTCTTAATGTGTGGGGAATGGGATACGGTCTTGCCGGTGTTTTCCTTGCGAGCGGATTGAATCCCGGTGCTGTAATGGGATTACTGCTCGGCGTCGGACATATCCAAGGCATCAGTGATCCGACCAATACACAGAATGTGTGGCTCGCCAACGAAATGCGGATCGATGTTCAGAAGATCTTGTGGAACACCATACCATACACATGGATCCTTGCGTTCATCGGACTCACCTGTTCTGCTCTCATGTTCATGTAATAATATTGTTTACCGCTACCGAATGAAAAGAAAAATTAAAATAGGGATCGATGTCGGCGGAACGTTCACCCATGCGGTGGCGATCGACATCGCGAATTATACCGTCATCGGTAAAGCGTGCGTTATGACCACTCATTCCGCGCCGGAAGGTGTGGCCAAAGGTGTGGTCGATTCCATGAACCAGCTGCTCCACTCGGCCTCTGTCGATCCTGATGAAGTGATCCTCATTGCACACTCCACCACACAGGCAACGAATGCACTGTTGGAAGGAGATGTCGCTGCGGTCGGTATCGTCGGAATGGGAAAAGGACTCGAAGGCCGCCGTGCGAAGAGCGAGATCGATCTGAAGAACATCGAACTTGCTCCCGGCAAATTCCTTCGGACTCATTTTCAATTCGTCGATACCGGTTCGCCGGTCACCGAAAGCCGTATAACCGATGCGGTGAACTCCTTAGTGAATGCAGGCGCTACTGTGATCGTGGCATCTGAAGCATTTGGCGTGGACAATACCGCACACGAGGATAAGGTCGTCGCGATCGCCGAAGCGATGGGACTCCAGGCATCGGCTGCAAGCCGTATCTCAAAATTGTACGGACTCCGTGTCCGAACAAGGACCGCGGTGATCAACGCGAGCATGCTTCCCAAAATGCTCGAGACCGCAGTGATGACCGAGGAATCTGTCCGCAAAAGCGGGATCAAAGCACCGCTGATGGTGATGCGATCGGACGGCGGCATCATGGACATCCGCGAAATGCACAAGCGTCCTATTTTGACGATGCTCTCCGGACCTGCCGCCGGAGTTACTGCTGCGATGATGTATGCGAAAGTTTCGGACGGGATATTCCTTGAGGTCGGCGGGACATCGACCGATATCTCGGTGATCAAGAACGGAAAACCGCAGATCAAAAGTGCTCAGATCGGCGGGAACCGTCTGTATGTGCATACGCTTGATGTCCGCACGCTCGGGATCGCCGGCGGATCGCTCGTCCGGCTGAAGAACAACTCGATCATCGATGTCGGACCGCGCAGTGCTCACATTGCCGGACTCCATTATATAGCATTCGATCAATCACTCGATTTCCATCAATGCGGCATCGAATTCGTTCAGCCGTTGAAGGACGATCCGGATGATTATATGGCAGTTTCCATCAACGGACATTCCGATCGGTATGCTCTCACACCGACGGAAGCATCGAACTATCTCGGACTTGTTACGGTTGCAGGACACGGAAAAGCGAATATCCGTCCCATCAACGAATTCTTTGAATCGTTCTCGCAAAAGATCTCCTGTTCACCGAAAGAGATCGCAAGTTCCATCCTGACGATCGCTGCTGAGAAGATCGAACCGATCATCCGTCAGCTCGCGCGTGAATATAAATTGGATATGGACCTTGTTCAGTTCGTCGGCGGCGGCGGCGGCGCGTCCGCCATTGTCCCCTTCACTGCACAGCACATGAAACTGCCGCACATGATCGCCGAGAATTCCGAAGTGATCTCCGCCATCGGAGCCGCACTCGGAATGATCCGCGATTCCGTCGAAAAGAATATCATCAATCCCACGGAATCGGATATCATTGCCCTGCGTCATGAGGCGGTCACATCCGTTATCGCCATGGGCGCGGTCCCGGACTCGGTCGAAGTGACCATCGAGATCGACAGCAAGAACAAGAAAGTGATCGCCTCCGCGATGGGGACCAGTGAACTGCGAACCCGCGACCTCGAGGTTCAGAAACTTTCCGAGGACAGGATCCTCGGGATCGGAGCCGCTTCCCTGAGAGCAGAAAAGGAATCTGTATCGATCGCTGGAAGAACGACATTCCTGTATGCGCTGACGGCAAAATTCATCCGTTCCCGATTTTTCGGACTTGTCAAAGAACATTCCCAGCAGCTCCGCGTGATCGATAAGGAAGGAACGATCCGGCTTCAACTCAAGGATTGTATCGTCGATTCCGTCCAGAACGGCGCAGTGAAAGGAAAGATCACCGAGATGATCGAGACACTCACGACCTTCGGCGATGCCGGAGCATTGGTCCCCGATATATACCTGCTCGTCTCG
>CALROS020000206.1:0-4412 GCA_943369855.1 Chitinophaga pinensis
GAAGTGAGAATCACCCGCGCAGTTGTTCCGACGCTCTTCACCGTTCTGAATATGTTCTGCGGACTCCTCTCCATTGTCCAGTCCAGTGACGGGAAGTTCATTGAAGCGTCTTATTTCATCATTCTCGCCGGTGTGTTCGATGCATTGGATGGGATGATGGCACGATTGACAAAATCCAGCAGCCAGTTTGGTGTTGAGATCGATTCACTCTCCGATGTCGTCTCGTTCGGGGCCGCTCCTGCCTTCCTTGTCTACAAGATCCATCTCTTTCAAATGGGTGAATGGGGATTGATCATCAGTTCACTGCTGATGATCCTCGGCGGGATCAGATTGGCCCGGTTCAACGTCCAACTGGTAGGATTCGACAAGAATTATTTCACCGGTCTTCCGATCCCTTCCAGTGCGTTCGCCGTCATTTCGTACATCCTCACATTCAATGTGGACGGAAATCATCTTGAAGGGACTGCGGCGGCGATGCTGGCTCCGCTCTGTATCGTCCTTTCACTGATCATGGTCAGCAAAGTGAAATATGATACACTGCCGAAGGTCTCCGGAAGAGAATTGAAAAAGCATCCCGTGAAGTTTCTGGCAATGTTCGTCAGTCTGATCCTGGTGATCGTCACTCAATTGAAAGCATTGTTTTATCTGTTTGCGGCATTCATTCTGTTCGGACTTGTCCGCTATCTCTACTCTTTGATCGTGAAACCATCCGTGAAAGATCCTGCGGAGAATGAAACGGGAGAAGCTCCCGGTTTCGATATTTAATTCTATCAGCGAATACAACTTATGTATCAATCGACCATCACAATCACGCTTCGTCCTTCCATCCTTGATGTGCAGGGAAAAGCGGTGGAACTCGGCATTCACACCCTCGGCATGAAGGAAGTGGAGAATGTCCGCATCGGTAAATCGGTCCAAATGACGGTGAATGCCTCCACAGAGGATGAAGCAAAACGGATCACCGAGGAAGCGTGCAGAAAGCTGCTCGCGAACTCTGTGATGGAAGATTTTACGTTCACGGTGAAGAAAGTATGAGCGCATCTTCACTGAAATTCGGCGTTGTTGTCTTTCCGGGATCGAACTGCGATCACGATGCATATCATGCCGCGAAACATGTGATGGGGCAGCAGGCGGAATTCCTCTGGCATAAGGAGCCGGACCTGAAAGGTTCCGATGTCATCATCCTTCCCGGCGGATTTTCCTATGGTGATTATCTCCGCACGGGAGCGATCGCACGGTTCTCGCCGATCATGAATGAGGTGATTGCATTCGCCAACAACGGCGGTATCGTCATCGGCATCTGTAACGGATTCCAGATCCTTTGCGAATCAGGACTACTGCCGGGTGTTCTGCTGCGGAACCGGTCACTCCTGTTCTCGAGCAAGCTGGTGAATGTCCGCATTGAGCACACGGATTCGAAATTCACCAACGCTTCAGCGGCAGGTGACATCCTCAGCATCCCGATCGCGCACGGCGAAGGGAATTATTTCGCCGATATGCAGACCATCGCATCGCTGGAAGAGAACGGACAGATCCTATTCCGCTACTGCGATGCATACGGTGAAGTGACGGACAGTGCGAACCCGAACGGCTCCATCAACAATATCGCCGGCATCATGAATAAGACCGGGAACGTGATGGGAATGATGCCGCATCCCGAACGTGCATGTGAACTGCAGCTCGGTTCGTCGGACGGGAAGAAGATCTTTGAATCAATTTTGAACAGTTTCGTAATACAACCATCGTAAATCAGCCGACCGGACGGACAACGAATCCGTTACCGGTCATTAAGAAAGGATCATCATATGTTGGGACTCGGCGCACAGGAAATGGTTTTGATCGTACTAGTCATTCTTATCTTCTTCGGAGCGAAGAAGATCCCGGAACTCGCACGCGGACTCGGAAAAGGGGTGAGCGAATTCAAGAAAGGGATGAATGACATCCAGACCGAACTTCAGAACGAAGAGAATAAAGAGGACGAGCTGAAACGGAGAGAAGCGGAACTTGCCCGCCGTGAAGCGGAACTGAACAAGCGTCTCGAAGAGAAAAAATAAGCATACGTTCTCATGGTCAATGTTATGGTTATCCCGTCGGACAGTATTCCGACTGTGACCATCGAAGTCCTTTAAAGTCTATTGTGAACATCATCGAATCCTATACATCCTTCCGTGATCGGATCATCAGCGGTGAAGAGTCCGTAGAATCACGCGTTGCCGGACATCTCGCTGTCATCGATTCGCGCAGATCCCTGAACGCGTTCCTCTCCGTCTTCAATGAAGAAGCAGCCGTGCGTGCCCGCGAGATCGATCAAAAGATCGAACAGGGCACGGCAGGACCTCTCGCCGGAATGGTGATCGCGGTGAAGGATGTTCTCTGCATGGAAGGGAAAGTGACCACCTGCGGTTCGAAGATGCTCGAGAATTACCGTGCGATCTACGATGCAACGGTCATAAAAAAACTCCGTGATGCGGATGCCGTGTTCATCGGAAAAACGAACATGGATGAATTTGCCATGGGGTCCTCCGGAGAGAATTCGGCGTTCGGTCCCACGAAACATCCGATGGATGAAACGAGAGTTCCCGGCGGATCGAGCAGCGGTTCATGTGTTGCGGTCGCTGCCGGAATGTCCACCGCATCGATCGGTTCGGATACCGGCGGTTCCATCCGTCAGCCGGCAGGATTATGCGGCATCGTCGGATTGAAACCGACGTACGGACGTGTGTCGCGCTACGGACTCGTTGCCTATGCATCATCGTTCGATCAGATCGGTCCGTTCACCAATTCGGTGAAGGATTCCGCCCGTCTGCTGCAGGTGATTGCAGGGAAGGATGAGCGTGATTCCACTTCTGCGGATGTCGCAGTGCCGGATTATCTTGCAGCGATCGACGGGAATATGAAAGGCAAACGGATCGGGCTTCCGAAAGAATATTTTTCGGATGCGCTCAATCCTGAGATCAGATCGGCGCTGCAGACGAAGATCGATCTGCTGAAACAGGCCGGAGCGGAGATCGTTGACGTGTCGCTTCCGAATTCTGAATACACAATATCTACATACTACATTTTGGCGACGGCCGAAGCATCGTCCAATCTTGCCCGGTATGACGGCGCGCGGTACGGATTCCGTTCGGAGAATGTGAAGGACCTTCAAAGCATGTATGTCCATTCGCGCAGCGAAGGATTCGGCAGTGAAGTGAAACGAAGGATCATGCTCGGGACCTATGTGCTCTCGTCCGGATATTATGACGCATACTACCGGAAAGCGCAGCAGGTGCGGCGTCTGATCCAGAATGATTTTATCAATGCGTTCGAACAGGTGGATTGTATCCTCACCCCGATCGCGCCGACCACGGCATTCAAACTCGGCGAGAAGATGGATGATCCGCTGCAGATGTATCTGAATGATATCTACACGGTGTCGGCGAATCTTGCCGGCATTCCCGGCATCTGCGTTCCGGCAGGGAAAGATTCCAATGGACTGCCGATCGGTGTGCAGCTGCTTGGCAGACAATTCGATGAATCAACGATCCTGAATGTTGCTGATTTTTTGGAAACTGTTAATTAATACTTTACTCAACTCAAACGAAAAAACATTATGAGCATTCTCGTCAACAAGAAGACCAGACTCGTTGTGCAGGGGATCACCGGCGGTGAAGGAACATTCCATACATCGCAGATGCTCGCTTACGGAACGAACGTTGTTGCAGGTGTCACGCCCGGTAAGGGCGGTTCCCGCTACAAAGGAAATGAGAAGGACCAGTTCAATCGTGAAGTGCCGGTGTTCAATACGCTCGCCGATGCGGTGAAGGACCAGGGAGCGAACACTTCCATTATCTACGTCCCAGCAGCCTTCGCAGGAGATGCGATCATGGAAGCGGCGGATGCAGGTGTGGAACTGATCGTCTGTATCACCGAAGGACTTCCGGTGAAAGATATGGTGAAGGCGTACGAATACATCACCAAAAAAGGTGTCCGTCTGATCGGACCGAACTGCCCCGGCATCATCACACCCGGCGAAGCGAAGGTCGGCATTATGCCGGCGTTCATCCACAAGCCGGGACGCGTCGGCGTTGTCTCACGCAGCGGAACATTGACCTACGAATCGGTCTGGCAGCTCACGGAACGCGGTATCGGACAGTCCACCTGTATCGGTATCGGCGGCGACCCGATCATCGGAACACAGTTCATCGATGCGGTAAAGTTATTCAATGAGGATGGTAAGACCGACGGCATCATCATGATCGGCGAGATCGGCGGCAGTGCGGAAGAGGAAGCTGCTGCATACATCAAGAAATATGTCTCCAAACCGGTCGTCGGATTCATCGCGGGACGCACAGCGCCTCCCGGCCGCCGCATGGGACATGCCGGTGCGATCATCTCCGGCGGTAAAGGTACAGCGGATGAGAAGATGAAAG
>CALROS020000207.1:0-4380 GCA_943369855.1 Chitinophaga pinensis
AATTATCCGCTGAACCGACCGTGATCCCGGCATTATCCGTCTCTCAGGTCACGGGCAGCAGTATGAATCTCAGTTTCACCGGCGGTAACGGAAGCAGCCGCCTTGTAGTCGTCCGTGCGGCGGACAGCGTCAGCTGGACTCCGACAGACGGTGTTCCGGTCTCAGGAGCGGACAGCAACTTCACCGGAGCAGCGGACCAGGGGAGCGGGAATAAAGTGCTCTATAATGGGGCCGGATCAAGTGTGACCGTGACCGGACTTTCCAGCAATATCAAATATCATATCTCCGTATTCGAATACAATTCCGCTTCAGGAAATTCCCAGAATTATCTCACGTCGAAGGCCGCCAAGGGATCCGCAACAACGAATGCCGATCCGACATTGTCACTTTCCAAAACATCGCTGTCGTTCGGGATGGTGCTGATCAATTCCACTTCGTCCGAATTATCATACACACTTTCCGGCGCATATCTTTCTCCTGCGTCCGGGAATATCTCCGTTACGGCGCCGTCCGGATATGAGATCTCGTTGACGAGCGGATCCGGTTTTGCATCGGCAGTGCAGGTTCCGTATTCAGCAGGAACGCTGAGTTCGAAGAATATCTTCGTCAGATTCAAACCGACAACGATCGCCGGATATAACGGCACCATCGTGCATTCGGGCGGTGCGGCACCGGATGTGAATGTCACCGTTTCCGGGACCGGTGTTTCAGGGGCGGTCTTTTCCAACACACCGATCGGTTATGCATCCCTGAACGGCGGAACGACCGGCGGTGCCGGCGGTTCGGTCACGACCGTGACGACCCTGGCGGAACTGGAAGCGTTTGCAAAAACGTGTGAGAATAATACGAGTCCGAAGATCCTCTACATCAGCGGCAAGATCTCCGCCGCATCGACCACCACGGTCACCATCAAACACGGAGCGAATATCTCCGTCTACGGCAGCGGGAATTTCGGCGAGTTAGAGAATGTCGGTCTGGTGATCTGGGATTATAAGAATGTGATCGTACGGAACATGAAGATCCACGAGGTCTTCTATCCGAATGATGCGCTCACCATCGATGAATGCCTGAATGTCTGGGTGGATCATAATGAATTCTACAGTAAGATCGGCCCGGGTATCACCGTGGATACGTACGACGGACTGCTCGACATTAAGAACGGTTCGCGCTTTGTAACGGTCTCATGGAATCATCTTCACGATCATATGAAATGTTCACTCATCGGCCACTCCGATAATACAGGTCAGCAGGCAACGGACAGTCAGATGCGCATCACATATCATCATAACTGGTTCAACAATACGGACGGACGGAATCCGAGCATCCGCTACGGCGCGATCCATATGTTCAACAATTTTTTCGAGGACCTGTCCGACTACGGCATAGCCGCACGCGACGGTGCGCATGCCAAGATCGAAAATTCCATTTATCGCAATGTGCTTCTGCCGATGTCCACGGATAAATTCCCCGTGAACGGTCTGCCGAACGGATATATCTGCGAGTCGGGAAACGTGTTCACCGGAACGAGCGGAGCGAATGTTATCTCACAGACAGGATGCGATTTCTGGGATGCCGCGACACTTCCGTATTCGTATACACTCGATCCGGTGGAATCGGTGGAAGGGACAGTGAAGACCATCGCGGGAGTCGGCATCACAACAGGGGTGGATCTTGCGGTGGAGCTGCGTTCGTTCACGGCAGCCCTTAATGGTACGAAAGTGGAATTAGCATGGAGTACATCCACCGAAGTGAACAATGCAGGATTCAACATTGAACGGCGCAATGGGGCCGGTGCGTGGTCAACGGTCGGTTTTGTGGAAGGGAACGGAACGGTAAATGTTCCCGTCTCCTACTCGTTCAACGACAATCCTCCCGTGCCCGGCGTCTATCATTACCGGTTGAAACAGGTGGACCGTGACGGAAAATATTCCTACAGCAATATCGTTGAAGCGGTCACATCCCTGACGCCGAATGAATATCTGCTCACGCAGAATTATCCCAATCCTTTCAATCCGGGGACCATGATCCAATTCAGCATTCCCGTCCGTCAGCAGGCAACCGTGAAAGTATATTCGGCTCTCGGTCAGCAGGTCGCCGTGCTCTTCTCGGGTATTGCTGAAGCGCAGACGATCTACAGCATGAAATTCGATGCGGCGTCATTCTCCTCCGGACTCTATTTCTATGTTCTGGAAAGCGGCAGTTTCCGTGAAACGAAGAAGATGACATTCATAAAATAATGATACAATCGTACACGATATTAGAGACTATATCAAAAAAGAGATGCAGTCACACTGAGCGGAGTCGAAGTGTGACTGTCTTCACTCCGTCATGCCTCGTCTTCGCTCGGCATGACAATTCTTTTCTCTTCTTGAGATCATTTATAGTTTTTATTGTGTTTGGAATGTTCTCACTGAACGTTTCCGCTCAGCATATCATCGTCCAAGCGGAAGATGCAAAGATCATACAGGGAAAGATCGAGACGGAACACACAGGATTCACCGGTGCAGGATATTTCAATTTCGACAATGCTGTCGGAAAATATATCCAGTGGGAAGTGAGCATAAAGAATGCGGGAGCGGAATCGCTGTTCGTTGTCTATGCGTTCTCCGGAACGGGTGACCGTCCGCTCGAGGTGAAAGTGAATGACAGCGTCGTCGTCGGTTCCCTGAATTTTGTTCAGACCGGCGCATTCACCGTGTGGGGTGTGCAGTCCGCTGTCATCCCGGTGAGAGC
Source organism: Chitinophaga pinensis (assembly GCA_943369855.1). Lineage (GTDB taxonomy): Bacteria > Bacteroidota > Ignavibacteria > UBA10030 > UBA8401 > UBA8401. The sequence goes on from CALROS020000207.1 coordinate 2,734, forward strand.
GGGAACGAACACTATCCGTTTGACATCGCTGACCGCGAGCGGCGGTGCGAATCTGGACCGGATAGAGTTGACCGGTGAATTGGGTGTGACGCAGTATCTTCTGACGACGGCGGTGAGCGGAAAAGGAACGATCCTTCGCTCACCGAATGCTCAGTATTATGATGCGGGAACGAAGGTCGTGTTGACGGCCGTGCCCGATGCCGGTTCGAAATTTGTTTCATGGTCCGGCGGACTTTCCGGTTCGAAGAATCCGGATACAGTCACGATCACTGCCGCAGTTTCCGTGACGGCATCATTCAAATCGTTCATCCATTCCGTCTATTATATTGCTCCTACGGGAAATGATTCGACGGGGAACGGTTCGATCCAGAGACCATTCCTTTCCGTGCAGAAAGGGATCGATCTTGCGTATCCGGGAGACACAGTGTATCTCCGCGGCGGCGTCTATCCCATTGTGAACAGGATCAATGTGAACAAGAGCGGGACCGCTGAAGAAAAATTCGTTCTCACATCCGTAAAGAATGAACGCGCCGTGCTGGATTTTTCCGGTATGGCGGATGCCGATGCGAATCAGGGGATCCGCTTAACGGGCAGTTATTGGCATTTCTATGGATTCGATGTGAAAGGAGCCGGTGACAACGGTCTGCTGATCGAGCGGAATAAACCGGACGGCGGAACATACGATGATGTGAAAGACAAGGTCGATGAAGCGCATGACAACATCATCGAATACTGCAATTTCTATCTCAACCGTGATACGGGGATCCAATTGAAGAATCTTGCATCCTACAATAGGATCATCAACTGCGACTCGTATTTCAACAGAGATGAAACGGACGGTGATGCGGACGGATTTGCGCCGAAGCTTTCCGTCGGGACAGGAAATTATTTCTACGGCTGCCGTGCATGGCAGAATTCGGATGACGGGTGGGACGGGTATCTGAAAGCGAAAGAGGATGGATTCCCGCAGGATATGGTTACGACGCTCGAGAACTGCTGGGCATTCCAGAACGGATATCTGAGCAATGGAAGCGTCAGCACGGGGAACGGGAACGGATTCAAACTTGGAGGAAGTTCAGGAAAGGACCAGCGGCACGACATGGTGCTCATCCGCTGTCTGTCGTTCGACAATCTTCAGAAAGGATTCGATCAGAACAGCAACGCGGGGAATATGACCCTGATCAATTGTACGGGATTCTCACGCGCGTTGACATCCAATTCGAGTCACTTCACCTACAACATCGACGGCAGCACACTTGCGGCGGGAAAAACGCTGGTGCATACGAACTGTATCTCCATCGGTGACGGACTTCTGCGGAAGGATTCGAAATGGGCCGAATGCAAAATGGTGAACGGAATTCAGACAACAAGTGATTATCTTACGTCAGAATCGGATTACGTGTCCGTTGATACGGCCGGAGTACGCGGTCCGCGGAAAGCGGACGGAAGTCTGCCCGATGTGCAGTTCATGAAACTTAAACCGGGCAATACGAAACTGATCGATAAAGGGACGGTTGTTGCGGGCATCAAATACTCCGGCAGTGCGCCCGATCTTGGTGCGTTCGAAACAGGTTCGGTCATGAGTGTCGGCGGGGTGAAAGCGATCGTTCCGTCGGAGATGACGCTTCAGAATTATCCGAATCCGTT
>CALROS020000208.1:0-4372 GCA_943369855.1 Chitinophaga pinensis
ATTCAGCGTCAGCAGATTCTTTACGGAGTCGATCGTCACGGAATCACCTTCGTTGATGAGCGCGATCGTTCCGCCGACGGCCGCTTCGGGTGCGACGTGACCGACGACCATTCCGTACGTACCGCCGGAGAATCGTCCGTCCGTAATGAGTCCCACCTTGTCGCCGAGTCCGCGTCCGATAATAGCGGACGTCGGTGCGAGCATCTCGCGCATTCCCGGACCGCCCTTCGGTCCTTCGTAACGGATGACGAGGATGTCTCCCGCATTAATGTTATTTCCGGTGATCGCTTCCATTGCCAGCTCTTCGGAATCGAACACACGTGCGGGTCCGGTGATGGAAGGATTCTTCACTCCTGTCACTTTCGCCACGGCACCTTCGGCCGCAAGATTTCCTTTCAAGATGACGAGATGCCCTTCTTTATAGAGCGGCTTGTCGAACGGATGGATCACCTGCTGATCGGTGCGCGGTTCGTTCGGAACATCTTTTAAAACTTCAGCGATCGTCTGTCCCGTCACGGTCATGCAGTCGCCGTGCAGGAGTCCGTTCACCAACAGCATCTTCATCACCTGCGGCACGCCGCCGGCTTTGTGGAAATCCACCACGAGATATTTTCCGCTTGGTTTCAGATCGCAGAGCACGGGCACTTTTTTCCGGATCGTTTCGAAATCGTCGATGGTGAGCGGCACTTTCGCTGAGTGTGCGATGGCGAGGAAGTGCAGCACCGCATTCGTTGAGCCGCCGATGGCGTTAACGACAGTGATGGCATTCTCAATGGACTTGCGCGTGATGATATCGAGCGGACGGATATTCTTCTTCACGGCGTTCATCAGCACTTTGCCGGACTCATTCGCGCTGTCCGCTTTCTCCTGATCTTCCGCAGCCATCGTAGATGAATACATCAAACTCATTCCCATCGCTTCGAATGCGCTGCTCATAGTGTTCGCCGTGTACATTCCACCGCACGAACCTGCGCCGGGACACGAGAAGCATTCCACTTCCTTCAATTCCGCTTCCGTAATTTTTCCCGCGCTGAATTGTCCCACCGCTTCGAACGCACTCACGATGTTCAGGTCCCGACCGTCCTTCGGGTGTTTACCCGGTTTGATCGTTCCGCCGTACACGTACACTGCGGGGATATTCATCCGCGCCATGGCGATCATTCCGCCCGGCATATTCTTGTCGCATCCGCCGATGGCGATCACGCCGTCCATGCACTGCGCGTTGCACGCCGTCTCGATCGAATCCGCGATCACTTCGCGCGAGACGAGCGAGAATTTCATTCCTTCGGTCCCCATCGCAATGCCGTCGCTTGCGGTGATCGTACCGAACGACTGAGGCATGCCGCCCGAATCTTTGATCCCCTTTTCCGCCACGGCAGTGAGTTCGTTCAATCCCATATTGCACGGGGTGATGGTGGAGAATCCGTTCGCCACGCCGATGATTGGTTTGGACAAATCGTTATCGCCGAAACCGACGGCGCGGAGCATGGCGCGGTTGGGGGTTCTGTTGGTACCTTGGGTGATGATCTTACTGCGGTCGTTATTCATAGAAGTTGTATTGGGTGAGGAATTTCAGACAAAAAATACTGATTTGGAGTGGATTTTTTCTTTCAGAATGTATCGTTTTTTGGCTGAAATTCAAAGAAAGGCGGGTTTACAAAAAAATATTTATTATTTGGTTAGGAAATATGGAACCGATACTGTATTTTACACATGTCAATTAACAGTACACCGTAATAGCTCCTTCGGGAGTCTTCTGCTCAGTAGCGTTGTATGAGCCGCTAGTTTTACAGTTTGATGGATCGTTACTCCTGTTTCTACAGAACACACCATCATCGAGAAGCCGCTTTGCAATTTAAAGCGAACACGTAACTAAGTCGGTATTCTCGGGGTACACCAGTCCGGAGGTCTTTGCCGGACAACATAAATGAAAGGATGTGTTCCATGGAAAAAGGAACAGTCAAATGGTTCAACGGAACAAAAGGTTTCGGTTTTATTTCACGCCCTAACGGAGAAGATGTATTCGTACACTTCAAAGCTATCGTTGGTGAAGGATACAAAAACCTGAACGAAGGCGACAAAGTCGAATTCGACGTTGAACAGGGACCGAAAGGTCTTCAGGCTGCAAACGTTCGTACGATCTAATCGTCCGAAATAGTTTTGTAACTTCAGTGCACCCCGCCTCGCGCGGGGTGTTCTGTTTTAAACCGGTTCAGATTCACCACGGAGTTCACAGAGAACACGGAGAATATTTAAAGTTGCAACCGTTTTTCGAATACCGTCACTTCTAAGGCAATAGTCTTCCCGTTTTAAATCCTCCGTGAACTCCGTGTCCTCTGTGGTGAAAAGAGACGCAGAGTCAGCGTTGACTTTTCATTCCTATTTTGGTACCCTGTACGGCAGGGGAGCACCGCGATCACACCGCACTTCATGGAATCACTCGACCAACACATACAAGGGATCCGTCATTCGCTGACGGAAGAGATCACCGCACTTTCACAGTCGCCGAATTCCTCCATTCTCAGCAATGGAAGACGGGTTGCGCTGTACGGCGATTCCGCCGTCTATCGGTTTGAGATCCCCGAAAATTATTATTTCACTCCGTCCGCCGCCGTACACTGTTCCTTCGGTACGACCGTCCGTTTCGCCTTCACTGCCGTCGTTGCCGATGTGCAGAGCCAATTCCTCTATCTGTTGTTCCCGTGCAATGCCGGCGAGAATATCCCGGAGATGAATTGCCGATGGAATCCTGCGGAGAGTGCCGAACATCTGAATGCACAATGGGCCGTCTTCGAGCCGAACGGTATCGTGCAGGACCTCTTCGCACGGAAATTTCCCGACAACGCACTTCCGGCAACACGGGACGCGATCTTCCCTTCGTACTTCTCCGCATCGCAGCAGCAGGCGATCAAGCAGTCCCTCAACAGAAAGATCTCATTCGTCATCGGAGAGCGGAAACGCGGGAAGACCGGTGTTGCATCGTCACTGCTGCTGAACAGTCTCCGCGGCGGAAAACGTGTGCTCTATCTTGCCGGTTCATCGGGAAGTCTTCACGGCTGTCTGAAAGAGATCGCCGAAGTGAATCCTGTCGCCGTGGAAGAATCGATGACGGTGCTGAACGAAGGACTCTTCCTCCGTTCGGATTTCTCCGCGGATTACCTTCCCTCCTCCGCCGTGCTGAACGAAGAGACCAGGAACGGACTGAAGAAACTCTTCGCGGTGATCAATGCCGAATCGGACTACACGCGCATTCACGAACTGCAGGAGAAGCTGAAAGAGAAAGAAGTGCAGATCGCCGAAGCGGCGGCCGAAGTGCAGAGCGCGAAAGAAGAAGCGGTGAAGATGCAGAATGCTTCCATGATCGAACGGATGCGTCTCGGAAAGAAAGCCCTCGAAGATGCACAGAATACCGTGAAGGAAAAACAGGCGCTCGTGGAGCGGCTGAACCAGCATCTTGCCGCGCTGACGAAAGAATTGTTTAAAAAAGAAACATCCCTGCCGGTGATGCTGCGCGATAAGAAAAAGATCGAACAGTTCGCATCGACCGTGTTCCCGGCGGCGGACCATACTGCGGTCGAATCTGCTGTTGCGTCAAAACAATGTCTCGCGACGACCATCTATAATGCAGTGGCGCTCCCGCAGAGCATCCTTTCCACCTTCGACATCGTCTGCATCGATGATGCACACTCGCTGGACCTTCCGCAGTTCTTCCTCTTCGCGTCGCTCGCGAAGGAACGCTGCTTCATCCTCGCGGATGTGACGGAACAGCCGCCGCAGTCCGTCTCGCAGCTCGACGCCGCGCGGACGTGGCTCCATAAGAATTATTTCGCCTATTATCAGAATGAGGACAGCGAGTATTACCGCTTCATGATCAATCTTCTGCCGCACGATGTGGTGAGCGAATTGAATGCGGATGAAGCGACCGTGAATGTCTTCGAGGCGTGCCTGCTCTCCGCGCTGGACGGGACGCCGATCCCGAAGGATTCGAAAGGACGCATCTTCTTCGTCAATACCGAGGATCAGCGCGCCACGTCGCCGCAGTTCATCGGCAAGAAGAAGATCCTGCCGTTCAACGAAGTGAATGCAAAGAAAGTGGTCGAGTGCGTGAAACATGCGCTCCTCGGCGGCACGACCGCTGCGTCGGACATCCTCGTTGTCGCACCGCCGAGCGGACAGACGATGTTCCTGCGCGAACATCTGAACGCCCATCAGCTCGGCGAAGTGGAAGTGGCACCGCTCGGCTCCATCCGTCTCTGCTCCAAACGCGCTGTCATCTTCGATCTGACGGCAGCGGGAATCGACTTCACGCTCCGCTCGCTGGATGATAAGAAGATCGGGCTCGTTACCGTTGCCGATATGTTCAACACGCTCT
>CALROS020000209.1:0-4370 GCA_943369855.1 Chitinophaga pinensis
CCTCACCGGTAGAAACGGTTCTCACCGCGTAGCCAAAACTTTCGATCTTTTTGGAGACGATCTTCAGCGTCATTGCATCGTCATCCACTAAAAGGATGTTCCTTACCGGACCTTCGATCTTCATTGCTTCCACAACTATCCCAATAAAAATAATGAAAAAGTCTGTCAACCAGAGTTTGCTGCCATCGATGGTTAGGCAAAAACCGTTCCACGACAAAAAGGTCTATTTTTAATTATTTTAGCACAAATTGAATTGAAATAGTGCGGACGGATATCAGCACTCTGCACAATATTGTGCAGACTAGACGGTAGAAGTTCAGCGGAGTGGTTTCGAACAGCTCAAACCTAAAATCAAGAACAGAATAATTTACAATTCTGCTGGTTCAAATTATCCACGATATTTGAGGGATATCTTTCCAGCCGACAAGGGGAGCTCTTTATTTCATGAGCACCAATTTGATCACTGAAGAGAATTTGCCGGCAGACATCGTTGCAAAATAGATCCCGGTCGAATATCCGGAAGCATTCCATTGGACGGAATATTGACCCGCGTCCTTCACTTCATTCACCATGGTGGTTATTTCTCTGCCGAGTGCATCATATATTTTCATCGTTACGAGTTCAGACGACGGCACCCGGTAATTGATCGCGGTTGCAGGATTGAAGGGATTCGGATAATTCTGCGAGAGATGAAACGATTCAGGCGCGAACGTCTTTGTCTGGTTCACACCGGTGGAACCGGAATACTTTCTGACCGCACGGAAGCCTAAATGATAATACGGATGATTCGGGTCCTGAGGACCGCGGTAGTACGACGGGTTCCGGTTCGACACACGTGAATGACCGTCATTCACACCGCTGACTACCAATCCATTATACCAATTTCCTCCGCGCATTCCGCGGTACGGTTTTCCATCCGGCATGATGAATCCCGTAAGAGGTCCTTTCGGATTATCATACGGACTTGAACTGTAATAATTCTGACCGTACCAATCGTTCACAAATTCCCATACGTTCCCCTGCATATCATACAGACCGAACGCATTGGCACCGTCCGACGTTTGATAACTCGTCGCACTCCCCGGCCAGTTATAGACTGATTTCAGTTTCAATGTGCCGTCATAGAATCCGACGGGAGTCGTATTCGGATATGAACCGGTCTCGTAGGGATCACCCGATGCCGGAAGATTCACGGCATTAAGCGTAATGGTGTTTCCTTTTGGGTAATTCAAATACGGATCGATATTTCCCCCGCGTCCGGCATATTCCCATTCCGCTTCGGTCGGCATACGGTAACCGCTCTTCGTGAAATCGCACGTCCCCATTTTCAGGTCGTAGCATTCTTCTAATCCGTTCTGCAGACTGAACATATTGCATAACATCGCCGCGCCGTTCCACATGATGCCGACCAGCGGGTGATCCGCTCTGAAGTCGACCACCGAAAATTGTTTTCCGTCCCACCCGATGCTGCTGTATGATGCGAACGAATTCAGCAGACACAGAGTGTCCGTTCCGCCGGCAAGAAATACGATATTACCCCGGACCTCGATGCTCCCTTTTGCATATGAGAAATTGAGAAGGTCAACGCACTGTTTGTTCGAAGTTTCGGTTGCAGACATATAGAACGAACTTACTTTCACCACATGCAGAGGAAGTTCATCGCTCGGATGACTCGGATCGACGAACCCGAAATGATCACCCATTTCAAATTCACCGCCGGGGATGAGCACTTCGTTAACAGCACCCACGGCACCATCAGCTGAACCGCGCACACAAAATAAATTGTACGGAACCGTTTTCGCATCATAACTGACGATGCCGAACTCCGCATCCAGGAACCAGGCATTTGCCGCAGTATTGAATTGGGATGTCGATGACCAATAACGTCCTATGACCGCTGAAGGAAATACGGTCTTATCTATTGATGGCTTCGTAAGTGAGGCATCGTTCAAGGAGTTCAGTTCGTTGATATTCGGAAGTCTCCAGTCGGTGTATCCGCCCAATGAAAGTGATTCGCTGTATGCCAGCGCTTTTTCCCACGCGAAGGTCTCTGCCGGTTGAATTTTTTGCCACATCAACCCCAATGAACGGTCAGTAACGGTCCCATTTCCATTATCAACAAATCGAGAAGACACTGACGCCGGTAATTTTACAGTCCTCACAGCACGAACATGGAAGTGCTTCGTCCCGCCGGCGCTGATCGTTTCGGATTTCGGATGGGCACCGATTCCGCCGCCGGCATTCGTCGCCCATACTTTAGTCGCATCATCCGCTCTCCGCTCTCCGGTCCACCAATATTCAGCCGTTGTTTTCGGAAAATAGGTGACATCCATGGCAGGATTCAATTTGTCGTGATTGAGAATACTGAATGATTCAAGTCCTGTTGGTAACCGCCAGTCCGTATATCCGGCAAGCGTCAGCGTATCACAATAGACGGTTGCCTTTTCAATGCTCATTTCCCCTCCGTCCGTCTGCTGCCACATTAAACCTGTCGTATTATCGATCACCGTCCCGTCGCCATTCGCTGTAAAGGAAGGAATATTGATACTGTAATCGGCATCCTCACCGAAGGTTGATGTATAACTTGTGGTCTGCCCTGTATCGGGTAATTTTTTCATGACAACCTGTGATGCCGCTGCGGACAATGATGCACGCTGTTGGCTCCATGCGATCGAAACCGTCAACAATATTGCAAGAACATATCTATTATAACAATGATTCGTCGTCATATAACGCCTTTTGATCTGTGGAGCACGCACAAAAACTATTTTTGGAGGATCATTTTTTTCATCTCTGTGCGGTCATTTGTGATGCACCGATAGAGATACACACCCGACGGAAATTGTGCGGCATCGAACAGGACCGTGTGCATTCCCGCATTCATATTCTCATCCAACAGTACCTGCACCGATTGACCAAGAATGTTGAACACTTCGATCTTTACATTTCCCGCCGCCGGAAGCTCGAATGAGATCGCGGTGGACGGATTGAACGGATTCGGATAATTCTGATGCAGTATGAATGACGCAGGCAAACCACTTCCTTCAGGAGTGACATCCGAAGTAAAATCGGACGGTTTGAAATACTGCGGGGTCTTTCCCGTGATCGTTTTCGTTCTGGTCAGTGTTCTTCCCTTCAGTGCGGGATGATCGCTCGAATATCTCGCTGCCCTGAAGACGGAATTATACATGGGATATTGATCGGCGAAGACCGTCTTGATCCCGTCCTTTGTAACGGGATTGATATATTCCCAGACGATACTCGTATCTCCGGCGGTCACTTCAAAGAAATGTCCCTGCGTATCGGAGCAGATGAGTGTATTCCCGTTCGGAAGTCGCTGTTCGCTCCCGCCGATGGTGCTGTAGAAATTCTGATCATTCTTCGAACAGTAGATCCATACGACCTGATTGGAGATGAGTTTGTTCGCCTTCATTGCATCTTTGTTCGAATAGATCCAGGTGTAATATCCTGCTGTCGGCGGATTGACATACGCTCCTGTATTTACCTTTGATGAATTGTAGAACGGATTCACTTCGAAGATGTAGGACTGCGATACACGCTCCCCCAGATATTCTCCGTTATTGAAGATCTGGATATTTCCCGCTCCGGGAAGTCCCGGTTTGACCCAATGCACATCATGACTTCCGCCGATCTGTTTATTCCCTGTTGAGGAGATGGTCGCCGCTGTTCCCTGACCGTACCGGTAGGGATCGCCGAATCGATAGAGGAAATCACCGGCACTCGTTGCAGCCAGAGCGATACTTCCGGCGGGATTACCGGCGAGGAACGTGTTGTCGTGATCGATAATATAGAACTCACCCTGTACGCTGTTGACGACGATCTGCCCGAGACTGTCCTTGTAATCGATGGAGTTGCAGTGGAGCCAATCGTTCTTCAGGGGATTGCCCGGCATGTTGATGTTGATCTTGTTGGGATAGTTGGACACAGTCTTTCCGGCACCGACATAATTCGGTTTCGCGGCATCGAAATCCTGAATGATGTGATCGAAGAAACACCATTCCCATACGATCGTCCCGGCGGAATCGACCTCGACGAGCGCATCGAGCTGCACATTCGTGTATGTTCCGTTTGCGGGATTCGCACCGGCGGCGAGGACGGAGTCCTTCGGGATGCTCTTGTTCGCGATGTAGATGGTCGTATTTTTTTTCAGTTTTTTGTTATAGATCCTTGTCCAGTCGTGATGCGGCAGATACGTCGACCGTTTCTCGGCATAGGTCCAGACGACATTCCCGTTCCAGTCGATCTCCTGAAATCCGCCGAATCCGCTCGGGTCGGATTTGGTCGCATCGAGGATATTCCCGTTATCGAGCAGTCGGGGATTCGTTCCGACATTCCATTGTTTCAGCACG
>CALROS020000210.1:0-4366 GCA_943369855.1 Chitinophaga pinensis
TCCGCGTCTTTCTCCCGAGAACATCAAAGCGAATCTGGCGTTCGTGGAGATCCTACGGCAGATCGCCGAAAAGAAGAATTCCACTCCAGCGCAGATCGCCCTGGCATGGATCCTCGCGCAGAGACCGTGGTTCGTTCCGATCCCGGGAACGACCAAGCTGCATCGTCTTGAAGAGAATATCGGTTCCACAGCGGTCCAATTCACCACCGATGAACTTCGGGATATAGAAACGGCATCAATGAAGATCAAACCGCACGGCGAACGGTATTCCGAAGGAAGTCAAAAAATGATCGACCGGTGAACAACTCGGAATTGAATAGGCCGAATTCCTGTTATATTCTGCGAATTTGATGATTCTCAAAATACTTTCAGCGTAACAATGAACTCCCGGTAAGCAACAGCCGGGAGTTTGTGTTTTTGTTATCTTGATGAATGGATATTCATTTTCACATAAATATTTTACACATTGCTACCGTTATCTGTAATGACAGCCCCCTCCGCATCCTATGAGAAAGAGAAAACCATGAATTACCGATCCCTTTTCATTCTTCTTCTGTGTCTTGGCGCAGCTGCATCCGCGCAAATACAACAATCCAAACAAACGGACCGTGTCACACTCCCGAACGGGTGGAGTCTGACACCGGTCGGCAAACAGATCCCGCTCGGGGACCTGCCGCTGAATATCGCCGTATCGTCTTCAAAAAAATATTGTGCGGTGACGAACAACGGCCAAAGTAAACAATCCATTCAGCTCATCGACATCAAAGCGCAGAAAGTGACCGCGGAGATCCCTGTGGCGAAATCGTGGGGCGGATTGGCATTCAGCGCCGATGACCGATTTCTCTATGCTTCGGGAGGGAATGATAACTGGATCCTTCGATATGCTGTTGAAAAAAATAAACTGACCGTACTCGATACATTCGTCCTTGGTGCGAAATGGCCTGTGAAGATCTCTCCGGCCGGACTTGCCGTTGATGATGAACGGAAGCTGCTGTACGTCGTCACGAAAGAGAATAACTCGCTCTATATAGTGAACACATCTACTGGTGCAGTTGCGGATCAATTGCCGCTCGGCGGCGAGGGATATGCATGCATCCTCTCACCGGACCGCAGTGCTCTCTATGTCTCCTGCTGGGGATGCGACACGGTCCGTATCTTCGACACGAAGAAGGGGAACTTTACCGGCGCATACGCGGTCGGCGACAATCCGAATGATCTTTGTTTGACGAAGAACGGACGCTTCCTGTATGTTGCCAATGCGAACGACAATTCCGTCTCGGTGATCGATCTTCAGAAGAAGAGGGTGATCGAAACATTGAACGCGGCGCTCTTCCCGAATTCACCCGCAGGATCGACCACGAACAGCGTCTGCCTGAGTGAGGATGAAGCGACATTGTTCATCGCCAATGCGGACAATAACTGTGTTGCGTTGTTCGATGTGCGTTCACCCGGAACATCGCGGAGTTTGGGATTCATCCCGACCGGATGGTATCCCACCTCGGTGCGTGTTGTCGGAAGAACGATTCTTGTAGCGAACGGGAAAGGACTCTCATCGATGGCGAATCCGTATGGACCGAATCCTGCAGGCAAGCGGCAGAAGGTCGCATATCAGCAGGGTGACACGACGAGACCGATCGGCGTACAGTACATCGCGGGATTGTTCTGGGGAACGATGAGCGTGATCCCGATGCCGAATGAGAAGACATTGAGCAAATATTCACAGATGGTCTATCAGAACACGCCGTATAAAAAAGAGCAGACGAAACTTGCCCAGGGCGAACCGGGAAATCCGATCCCGCAGAAGGTCGGCGATCCGTCGCCGATCAAACATGTCTTCTACATCATCAAGGAGAACCGCACATACGATCAGGTGCTGGGGGATGTCCGCGAAGGGAACGGTGACACGAGTCTGGTGCTGTTCGGCGAGAAGGTGACACCGAATCAGCATGCGCTGGTGAAAGAGTTCGTGCTGCTTGATAATTTCTATGTGGACGGTGAAGTGAGTGCGGACGGACATAACTGGAGCGCCGGTGCGTATGCGACCGATTTCCTGGAAAAGACCTGGCCGACCAGCTACGGCGGGCGCGGAGGGAATTACGATGCGGAAGGTGCCAGAGCGGTGGCGAATAATAAGGAATTCATCTGGGATCTGTGCAAGAAACACAAGGTTTCCTACCGCACGTACGGCGAATTTGCTGATGATTATAAAGCGAATTATCCCACGATCGAAGGACATTTCTGTCCGTACTACACCTCGTGGGATCAGGCGGTGCGCGACACGACCCGGTTCACTCAGTGGAAGAGAGAATTCGATTCGCTTCTCGCGGTGAACAGCGTTCCTCAGTTCAATTCCCTGCGGTTCATCAACGATCATACCGAAGGATTGCGAAAAGGAAGTCCCACACCATTCGCCCATGTTGCGGACAATGATCTTGCGGTCGGAATGTTCGTGGAATATCTCAGCAAGAGTCCCATCTGGAACAGCAGCGTCGTCTTCATCCTTGAGGATGATGCGCAGAACGGTCCGGACCATGTGGATGCGCACCGGAGTCCCGTCTATGTAGCCGGCGGAATGGTGAAACGGAATTTCGTGGACCACACGCCGTATTCCACTTCATCCGTTCTGCGGACGATGGAACTGATCCTCGGGCTTCCTCCGATGTCCCAATATGATGCGGCGGCGACGCCGATGTGGCGCTGCTTCATGAAACAGGCGGATCCGAAACCATTCGTCGCTGTTCCCGCGAAGATCGACCTGACCGATAAGAATATCGCGATGAACGAATGGCAGCAGAAAAGCGAGGGATTCGACTTCACGATGGAGGACCGCGCACCTGATCAGGAGTTGAACGAGGTATTATGGTTCGCGGTAAAAGGAGATGCGCTTCCGTTCCCGGCGATCAACCGAGCCGCATTCCTGCGGACCGATGAGAATGATGAGGATGAATAATATTTGGAAATTGGTGTGAGAATAACAATCCCGATCATCAGTGATCGGGATTGTTATTTATCGCCGTTTCATCTTAGCCAGTTCATACTCGAGTGTCTGCTTCAATCCTTCCTTCAGCGGACGGGGAGCATATCCCAAATCCCGTTTTGCTTTGCTGTTGTCCCCGAGATACGTAACACCCGCCTGCACACGCATTGCCTCGGATGAATACATCTCCGGAAGCGGGACGATCGTTTCAACGACGGCGGTGAGATACGATGAGATGGTCAGCAATTCCGGCGGTACGGTGATCGGCCCGCGGATTTTCATCAGTGAACTCGCGAGTGCGAACGCATCGGTCAACGCAGAATATTCACCGGAGATGATGTACTTCTCGCCGGTCCTTCCTTTTTCCATTGCAAGGATATGCGCTTCGGCAATATCATCCACGTGCGCCCAGCAGTATGCAGCGCGCTTCGGGATCATCGGCAGCTGTTTCTTCAGGAACAGACGGAGCGCATCATCGCTCATGCTCGTTCCGTCCGGACCGTAGATCAATCCCGGCATCACTACGACGAGCGGGAGTCCATTCCTCATGAATTCCAACGCGATGTCGTGCGCCGCGGCTTTTGTCCTGTCGTACTCGCTGATGTGCGTGCCGGTAAAATGAAATGTTTCGTCAGGGAATGTACCGTGTGTATCCGAATTGACGGCGAGTGTACTGGTGTAGACGCCTTTAGCGATCTTCAATTCCTTCATCAGCTCCAGAACGTTGCGGGTTCCTTCCACATTGATCTTCCACGCTGTCGACCGGTCCCGTGCACCGACCTTATACCACGCAGCGCAGTGGAACACACCGTCGCATCCCGTCATCGCCGCAAGCATACTTTCTTTATCCGTGATATCTCCCGCAGCGAGCACTGTACCGATCGCTTTCAGCCGGGCGGCCTTTTCGGGTGAGCGGACGAGCGCAGTCACGGTGTGACCCCGTTCGATCAGGATGCGGGCGAGCGCACCGCCGAGGAATCCTGTTGCGCCGGTGAGAAAATACTTCATCATACCTCCTTGAAAAAAAAATGAACAGCCGATGTTCAGCAGAAAGATCTGTGTGAAAATACTAAAAAAATCGTTGAGAACATTCACTGTTCTATTAATGCTGAGTGCCACCGGTATAATCCCTCAGAAACACGTTGATTATCCGATATTCTTGTCCTTTATGAGGCATATCGGTCCCCTGTGTGCGCTTTAGCATTTAGTTCTGAAGTATTATTTCAGTATTATTCTTTCCGGGCCGGCGATCACATCCCCGGGATCAATCCATTCATCAGGGACAGCATGAAATTTCTCGGAACATTCACATCGAAAGGATCCTTTGCCCGGCTCTTTCTGACAGTGCTTTCCTTCATCATCATCAGCAGAGTCTTTGAACTGTTTCTG
>CALROS020000211.1:0-4366 GCA_943369855.1 Chitinophaga pinensis
ACGACGATCCCTTTAACCGCGGACTCGGAAGTGAGGTCCATTGCCAGCACATCCGTGAACTTCACCGAATCGTCCGAGTGATTCCACCGGCACTCCAGAGAAGCGCCGGCCGTCTTCTTCTCACCGCACTCCGCTATGAAGGACCGGAATGCGGAAAGGTCCTCGCGGTGAACGAGTGAAAAGATATTCTTCCCCTGCATTTCATGGAAGGACCATCCCCAGAGCTGCGACGATGACGGTGTGACGTAATCGATCACCCCATCCGGACTGATGACTGCGATGGTGTCGAGTGAATGTTCCAGCAGGGCGCGGAGCCGATCGCGGTGGAACTGTTCCTGAGATTCCGCCTTTGCAAAGCGCTGCTGGATCGCTTTCAGCAGCACGGCATTCGTGAACGGTTTCGCGATATAGTCATCGGCGCCAATCTCCATGCCGCGCCGGAAATCGTTCTGGTCCGTCTTTGCCGTCAGGAAGATGAACGGGATCCTGGCGGTATCCTTCTCATGCTGCAGTTCGCTGAGCACTTCGAATCCGTTCCGTTCGGGCATCATCACATCAGAGAGGATGAGGTCCGGATGATGACGCTTCGCCTGATCGATACCGATCAAACCGTTCTCCGCTTCGAGGGTGCGGAAGTCTTCGACCTCAAGCAGCTCAACGATATTCTTCCGGATACTCTCTTCATCTTCGATAACAAGGATTGTTTTCATATGGATACTATGTTGTTTGATGTGATGGGACCTTGACGGTAAATGTTGTTCCTGCATTGACGACACTGTTCACGGAGACCGAGCCGTTGTGAAGATCGATGCACCGTTTTACGATGGTCAGACCGAGTCCTGTTCCCGGGATATTTCCCACATTGCCTGCGCGGTGGAATGACTGGAACAGTCCGGGCATATCTTCTTCGGGAATTCCGATGCCGGAATCCTTCACTTCAAAGATCACCGACTGCTCGTCCCGCCGGACGGACAACGTAACGGCGCTGTTCGGCGGAGAATATTTCGCTCCGTTCGTGATAAGATTCGTCAGGATATGCCTGAGCAGTTTCGCATCAACCGGCGCCGTTCCCACATCGGTCGCGGAATGGAATTCGATCCTCTGGTGATGCCGGGCGACCAATGTGCCGAGTTCATCAAGGAGCTGTTCGCACATCGCTTTCACATCCAGTTCCTCCGGCTTGAATTCAAGACGGCCGGCTTCGGCGCGGCCGATCATCAGCACATCGTCGAGCAGTCCGTTCATCCGGTCGATACCGTCCCGGATGCGCACATAATGCGTCTTGATCCTCTCCTCATTCGCTTCGCTCTTCTTCTGTCCGTACCGTTCGATCAGTTCCATGCTCGAGAGGATGGTCGCCAGCGGAGTGCGGAATTCATGCGAGACCATCGATACGAACCTCGATTTCAGATCGTTCAGTTCTCTCTCCTGCTGCAGAGCGCTTCGGAGTTCCTCTTCCGCAAGTTTCTGATAGGTGATGTCGGAGCTGATGCCGAGGACAAGTTTCGCACCGGATGCGTCGATGAGCGGTTTCTTCACTGTCAAGAACGTATGAAGTTCGCCGCGGGTATCCATGAATTCCTCCTCCATCAGCGCATCGTGCTGCTGTTCGATCACCTGACGGTCGAGCATTTTGGACTCTTCGAGATGATGGGAATGGTCGAATGCCGACAAATTATTCTGCGCGATCAGTTCCTCTTTAGAGATGCCGAGCAGTTCGGAGAATGCCTGGTTCACCAGGCGGACATTCCCATCGATATCCTTCACGGAGATCAGGTTCGGTGTTGTATCGAGGATCTGATTGATGAACTGCTGCTGCTGTTCCAGCCGTTCCGATGCAGAGCGGACCTCTTCCATCATCTTGATATTGTCCAAGGAAAGGGATGCATACGAAGCGAGGAACTGGACGATCTCGAATTCCTCTTCGGAAAAATGCTCCCCGCTCATGCGGTTGATGCAGACGGCTCCCCACGCCCTGTTCCTCGACTGCACCGGAACAACGATCAGTTGTTCTTCAACCGGCACAACACCGGCAGGATAGACCGCGCGCGGATCGCGATGCGCATCATGCACCAACTCACCGGCACCGCTTTCGATGACGGCACCCATCACACCGCTGCCGATCGGAACGGTCCAATGGTCAAGTTCATCCTCCGACTGACGAACGCCTCGGATGATGGACGGACGGAGGATCTTCAGATCGTGATCGACACGGTAGAGCGAGACCATATCATGCTTGATCATACCGTCGAACGTATCGGCGATGAGACGGGCAACTTCCTCTTCGCTCTGTGCGGCAATCATCTTCTTGGTGACATCGAGCAGCGTCTTCCGCTGTAGCGCGAGACTTGCCACTTTGTCCTCGGAGAGTGTCCGGCGCGTGATATCGCGGAGCGAACCCTTCATTATGAAATTCTTCCCGTCATCCTGCTTCACCAGCCGCGCATTCAGCGAGACGATCACCATCTCACCGGATTTTGTTCTCAACCGCAGACCGAAATCCACCACTTGTTTATCGCGTACAATGCTGCGACGGAATTGCTGAAGTTCATTGGGATCATCGAAGAACATCGAGGAGGTCTTTCCGATCAGTTCACTGCGCGAATATCCGGAATGTTTCTCAATGGACGGAGTGATCTCAGTGATCATTCCATGGTGATCCGTCTGAAGGAACACATCCTCAACGGATTCAAAGAGTTCCCGCAGTTCTTTTTCGCTCCGCGCAAGGTCCTGCTTCAGATGTTTCTGTTCCACGCGCGACGACCTGAGTTTTCTCAGGATCCACACCGAGAGGATCACAACAAGGGCGTACGAAATCAGCGCCCACCACTGCCGGTACCATGGAGAAATGATCCTGAACGTGAATTCCGCCGGCACACTTTCGGCGAGCCCGGTCTGCTGGGCGGTCACCTGAAGCGTGTACACACCTTCGTTCAGCTGAGGGATGATGAACTCATTGTCCGCCGAAGGCTTGGACCATTCCTCTCCGGCGCCGAGAAGACGCATTCGGTACTGGATCTTTTCAGCCGGGAACGTGAGCGATACAGCCCGGAACCCTAAATAACTCCCGTTCCGGAATTCCGCTCCCGCTTCGGTGATATCAACCGGGATGTCGTTCATTGTACAGCGGACGAATATCGGTAACGGAGTCCTTGCAAACGCTGAAGAGTGACCGTCGATCGAGCACATGCCGTGCGCAGTACCGATCCACACCATTCCGGAATCATCGGCAAGCATGCAGCGCGGCGACATCGCCATGCTCGGAAGTCCGTCCCGCGTCATATAATGCGACAACTCCCCTTTATTGAATCGGTACATTCCATGGTCGGATCCGATCCAGATATTCCCCCCGGGATCGTTTGCGAGAGAAATGATCAATTCATTATTGAGATCATTCAGTTCCTTCCTTCGTGTAAGGGAGCCGTTCCGATATGACCACAATCCGTGGTTCGATGCGATCCACACCGTTCCATCGGCATCGGCACACAGATCGTTCACGGTAAGCTCGGCACCGTGTTCGGACAACGGCACCGCACTGATGTCGACGAACCGGTCGGATGCTTCGTGATACTTGTAGAGATATGATGTACCGACTCCCGCGGCATACAACGCTCCATCCGGGAATTGCCGGATGATATTGATGTGGCTGTTGATCCCTTTGGATGAATCATAATAAACAGCGGTCGAACCGTTCAGCCGGTAGATCCCTGTGGTGCCGTCCTGACAGAACCAGATCCTCCCGCGCGAATCGGCGACCATGTAATCGATCAATCGATTGTTGTTGGCAGGCACAGGGATCCGTTGAACTCCTGACGGAGTATGTTTCGTGATGAATGCATCGCGGTATCCTACCCACATCGTATCGCCGGAGACCGCGAGACTCAGCATAAGACTTTCTGTATTCTCAAACACGGGCTGCGCAGAGACCCCTTCAGGTGTCCGCTGAAGCATGGTGATATGCTTTCCGTCCGCTGCGAGGATCTCTTTTCCTTTTTTGATGACCGACATCATATAGAGATTATTATTCCCCAGCGAGATCGGCTGTACAAATGTCCTGCGGAGAAGCGCGATGCCGTCATCGGAACTGACCCACAATTCTCCGCCGTTCCCGATGAAGACACCGTTGATCACCGCGAACGGAAGCGACGGGACCTTGCTTTCATTCTTCAATGATGGATCGATGATATGCAGGCCGGTCTGCCATGTTCCGGCGATCAATTGTCCCTGGTCATCCTCGGCAAGTGAAGAGACACTCGGCAGCAGTTGAATGGTCTGCCACCGCAGCCGGTTCAACCCGCTGTCCGACTGCAGAGAATAGATACCGGTACTTCCCCCTGCGATCATCTCACCACGATGCGATCTGATC